>JBGSIP010000430.1:0-2513 GCA_041742495.1 Planctomycetaceae bacterium | reverse complement strand
AGGCGTGAGCAGCAGCAGAACTGACCGAAGAGACGGACATCGCGTATTCAATCGCAGTCACGAGCCAGCAGGGCGCAACCCGCAGCCTCTCGTCAACACAAGACGAAGGCCGATTCCGCAGCGGCTTCGCCCGGTGCGGCGGCCGCCAATCCTCATCTTATCCCGCCGACGCGGGCAGATCACCACTGGCCTAAGAAAAACCACCGACGGGCCAGCGGCCTGTCCCCGGCTTCTTGTCAGCTATCGTAGATCCCGAGGGTGCCACAGCTGGCTGGTCCAGCCGTGGGGGGATTTGTCAGTCAGACTGTGTCTGAGGTGACCAGGCGATCGGTATCTGTGGCTCTCCGGCACAGCAGAGAACGGGGGACTGTTCGGGGTTGGCTTTCGCCAGTCCATTCCTCACGCTGTTAGGCAAGCCAGCCGTGGCACCCAACGTGACCCAGACAATGCCTGACACATAACGATAGACAGGCCGTAGGTCAGGCTGTGCCTGACGACGATCGTCACTGCAGACTGAACTGCGTCGGACACAACCTGAACTACAGATGACTGAGTCTTTCTCCGTGGCTCTGTGCCTCCGTGAGAACCAATCAAGGAGCGAATGAGACGGGTCGCGCGGAATCTGCATTCCACGTTGGTTTCTGGCGGTCTCGCGAATCGTGCCGTTCGCGACAGGACATATGATCTCACGGAGCCACGGAGCCACGGAGTCACGGAGACGCAAGTGACGTCTCGTTCACCCGTCGATGGGGGGCTGACTCACTCAGCGACCCGATGGCGCGATGGCGTCAGGCACAGCCTGACCTACAAGTGTGTCCACCGCTCTTTGTCAGCCAGCAGTGTGAACAAGGGACCCCGACGATGGCTGACACCTAGCGGTAGGCAGACCTGTGCCGCGCAAGGAGAAAGCATGCAGGCTGCGAAGCCGGTCATTGGTGACCCGTGGCGGGCACACGCTGGGGAGCCGGCTTACTTGGACTGAATCGCAAAGTCGGCCTTGTCGGTTCCGCCGGGTGGGACGTCGAAGGTCAACTCGGAGTCTTGGTGATATCTCCGGGGGAGAAACTCCTTCACGACCAGTTTGTCCCCTTCCCAGTATTCGCCGGTGATCGAGACGTTGTTCAGGCCGACCACGCCCCCCGGTTCACCCTTGACGGTCATCAGCTTGTAGCGGCCATCCTCGCCGGTCACGCCGAAAGAGTTGGGACCGGGATTGCCTTCGCCATCCTTCGTCTGTGGAGCGAAATAGACGGTGATTTTTGGGACCGGTTTGTCGTCCAGCGTCACAATCCCCGACACTTCGGACACCCCATAGTTGTCGGACGAACCCGCGCAGCCAGCACCGGTCAGCAGCAGGGCCGCGAGCAGCAAAGCGAGACCACCTGGCAGAATCCGGGAAAGTCCATCCATCATCGAGATCCTTCGTTCCGCAACTGCGTTCTGCAACGGCGGCGCTGGTCAGTAGGTCACGTCCCAAAACGATTCCATGCACGGGGAATCAACCCCGCGCCTGGAACACACTGCTTCAGCAAACACAGGGCCACCGGCAAGCCGAGAGCGACTAGAACTCACCCACCGGGGCTCCGTCGCCAATGGCGATCAGTCGTTCATACACGCTGTCGACGTTGGAGGTGTTATTCAGCGCGTTTGAGCGGAACTCGATGTTTTCGGACAGGAAGCGGACTGAGCCATCTCCCAGCACCACTTGCACACCACCGCGGTGCTGACTGCTCAGCGACTGCTGACGGAAGTCCTTGTGATACACGTTGGGGTTGGCATTGATCGGCGCCCGGGCCGTCGAAAACAGGTCGTCCAGACAGTCGTCGTGCCAGACGCGGGAAGAACCGGCCCACGACGCGGCATACATCCAGTTCGTGCCAAAGCCACCCGAAATGGCAACCGTCAGCGGTCCCCCCATTTCGTAGCCGCGTTCGCCGACGAGAATCACGTTGCTGGTGCCATCGGTCAGGTCTTTGAAGCCGGTGCGCGAATTGAGGCTGAAGGCACCGGTCTTCTGATGGCGGGAGGAATCATTGCTGGTGGCCTGATTCCAGTCTCCGGCCACGTGTGCGCGGTGCGAATGCATAGCCACGTAGTTCGAGGTGCCAATTTGCACGTTGATCTGCGGGTTCATCTGGTTGGCCATGATCAGCGACGGGTCCAGGGTCGTGCTGTTGTTGCTCCAGGCAATGTCATTCAAGGCTGGGCCCGTGTCGCTGGGGCAACGGTACACACTCAGCACGGCGTAGGGTGCACCGTTGACGGTGTCATTGATTTCCAACTGCATGCTGCGACCTGCGCCGACGCTACGGTCGTACAGCGGGCCTTGCTCCACCATCGGTAGAATGAACGCACCCCAGCCCCAGCCCCACTGCGCGGGGTTGCGCCGATTCGTCATTCCCTCTACCGTCGCTGCTCCGGGGGGCAGCACGCGGAATGTGTCGTGATAGTTGTGCATCGCCAGTCCAATCTGCTTGAGATTGTTCTTGCAACTGGAACGACGCGCGGCTTCC
>JBGSIP010000429.1:0-8014 GCA_041742495.1 Planctomycetaceae bacterium | reverse complement strand
GGAAACGGCCGCCCCTCGGCGGTCCCCTGGACCTCAATAAACTGCCCCGACCCGGTCATCACCACGTTCAGGTCCACCTCTGCCCGGTGGTCTTCGTGATAATCCAGATCGGTCACGACGAGACCATCCACAATCCCCACGCTCACGGCGGCGATACTGCGGGTCAGCACCTGGGCGGGAATGAGTTCTGGATGCCGCTCCGCCGTGTTCCACAGGGCGTCAACCAGGGCAATCATGCCGCCGGTGATACTCAGAGTGCGGGTTCCGCCGTCCGCTTCGAGGACGTCACAGTCGATCGTAATCGTCCGCGGGCCCAGTGCCGCGAGATCGACGGCCGCCCGGAGGGAACGCCCAATCAGCCGCTGGATTTCGGAGGACCGGCTGTCGATTTTGCTGCGTTCCCGCGGCTTGCGGGGGGCCGTGCTGCCCGGCAACATGGCGTATTCCGCCGTGACCCACCCGCTCGGCTGTTCTTGACGGGCCTTCCAGGGCGGGACCGATTCCTCCACGCTGGCGGTACACAACACTGTCGTGCGTCCCGCCTTGATATAGACGCTCCCCGCGGCGCCGCTGGTAAAGCCCCGAATGATTTCCAGCGGCCGAAGCTCATCGGCTCCGCGCCCATCGTGCCGCGTTGACATCAACACTCGTGCTGCCTTCGTGCCGTCCGCACCTCTGATCGACTCACCCGTCAATCGCCACGGGAACCGTCAGCGATCTTCGGGTGCCAGCCGTCCCGACACAACCCTGGGGCGAATTTTGCGAGCCATCACCAGTCCGGCGAGTGTCCAGCCGAAGACGAGGTCGAATGACATGGCCACGGTGTAGCTCCACGGGTGAAACATCCAGTTCCACGACGCAAAATGGCACGTCAACGCCGCAAACAGCCCCATCAGCGACACCAGGGCGACACGTTGCGAATAGCCAGGCAGAGTGCACGAATACAGCATCAATCCCGCGATCGCTGCTGCCAGCAGGTTCAGCAGGTAGCCCCCAAACATACGTCCTCCACCGGCGGCCGAGAGCCCTGTTTTGTGGTACGACAAAAACAGCAGCGGGCCCTGCTCAAAGCGCAACGAATACGCCTTCCACAGCTCTTGGCCGGCCGGAGTCTTCTTGCTTTCCCGCGGCGGACTGGGAGCGATGTAAACTCCCGATTCAAGATCCTTCTGGGCGGCAAATGCACTCAGGTAAGCGTCTTCCGCCGGCAGCGCCTTGAGGGAGTTATTGTGCAGCCCCAGCACCAGCCACGACAGAAACCCCCACACAAACATCACCAGCGAGCCATAAAATACGCCGATCGCCACTTCTTCCCAGTCGGGGCTGCGGTAATGCACCGCCTCCTGCACCGTCGCGGAATATGTCGCTTGATCGCGTGACTCGCCGGCCATGAGCAGATTCCCTTCCCGAGCGCGGACCGTCGGCGGCAAGATATCTCCCCAGCTTGCCTGAACCTCCCAGGGCGACGCGCCGGGGAAGTCTAGCGAAATTGCAGGCTCATTGCACGATGAGTCTGCACATTCTTGAGGGGCGCCGCGGGAACCGACCTCGCCTGTTTGACCACAGACGCCTCGGCAGACCTCCGTGGCCCGTCCGGGTGACTGCGAGGGACAACTGCGGGGCTCAAAGCGTGAAACAATAATCGCTTATGCGATTTGGCGCGCGTGGATTGTCGATCTGTTCCACACCCGACCAGACCAGTGTTCCGCATTCGGAAGGCACCAGCAGCGGGACACCGCCACCGAGTCCATCCGCCGATTTTGCGATCGCGGGTACAGTCGCCGCAGCGCAACGAGTGTCCGGCGATCGCTTTTGTGCTCCTGCCGGCTGTGGTACAACCTGCGTGCCGGGGGGGCTCTTGAGGAGAAAATCTGCGCCAGTTCGTCTCCCCAGCCATCGTGTTCCGCGTGGATCTCCAGTCCCATCAGGGCTATTAGACTGCGCGGGATGGCCGCTCCGTCACCGCAAAAAGCCCTTCCGCGGGCTGCAGGTTGAGATGACCAGCTCGATTCCGCACGTTCCAGCCGCTGCTTCTTCCGCCGTTGCACCTGCCAAGCTGGCGTTGGCGAATGGTAAAGTGTTTGCGGGCCGCTCGTTCGGTGCGTCCGGGGAAGTCATTGGCGAAGCCGTCTTCAACACGAGCATGACTGGTTATCAGGAGATCCTCACCGATCCCTCCTATTGCGGCCAGATCGTCACGATGACGTATCCGGAAATCGGCAACTACGGGGTGAACGAGGCGGACATCGAAAGCGCCGGACCAGTCCTGCGAGGCTTTGTCTGCCGCCAGCTCTGCCGATTTCCCAGCAATTTCCGCTCGACGGAGTCATTAGACAGCTATCTCCGCCGGTGGGGCGTGATTGGGCTGGAGGGGATCGACACCCGCGCCCTCGTGCGGCAGTTGCGTTCAGCCGGGGCCATGACGGGCATCCTGTCGACGACCGATCTGGATGACGATTCGCTGGTCGCCAAGGCACGCAACAGTCCGGGGCTCATCGGGCAGGACCTGGTTCAGCAGGTGATGCCCTCGGCCGCCTCCAACTGGTCGGAATGTCTGCACGAGATCGCCCGCGATATTCGCCCAGCCGGTGCGGCCGCGCCGAGTTCGGGTCCCGAATACCACGTCGTCGCCATCGACTACGGGATGAAATGGAACATCCCTCGGCACCTGCGTGACACCGGGTTCCGCGTGACGGTCGTCCCCGGCACGATCACGGCGGCTGAAGTGCTCGCCCTCGAACCCGATGGCGTCTTTTTGTCCAACGGTCCCGGCGATCCTGAACCGCTGACCTATGCCATCGAAACCATTCAAGGCCTGCTTGGCAAACTGCCGATCTTTGGCATCTGCCTGGGTCAGCAGTTGCTAGGTCTCGCCTTTGGCGCCAAGACCTACAAACTGAAGTTTGGGCACCGCGGGGCGAATCAGCCGGTGAAGAACTACGCCACGGGCCGCGTGGAGATCACCAGTCAAAATCACGGCTTTGCCGTCGATGCCTCGACGCTTCCACCCGACGTGGAAGTGACACACATCAATCTCAATGACAACACCGTGTCGGGCATCCGGCACAAGCAGCTCCCCGTGTTCGGTGTGCAATACCATCCCGAATCCTCGGCCGGACCGCATGACAGCCGGTATCTGTTCGAGCAGTTCCGCGATGCCATCCACCAGCATTCCACCGCCGCCCACTAAGACCCGGTGTAGCGGCCCGCCAAATCCGCTGCACCCGTTGCATTTAACGGCATCGCAGTTGATGCAAACTGCACAGCCGCTCGATTCAACTGCGAAGCCGCTGACTGAACGTGCTTGGCAATGCATTCCCACTGCGAAGCAGCCGGACAGCACGGCAACGCAGCAATCTCTCACCGTAAGGCACCTCCGATGGCCGTGGAACGTACACTGATTCTGTTGAAGCCCGATGCCGTGCAGCGCCAGTTGTGTGGGCAAATCATCGCCCGCATCGAAGCCAAGGGGCTCAAGCTGGTGGGGCTGAAGATGCTGCAGGTGACCCCCGAACTCGCCCGGCAGCACTATGCCGAGCACGTTCAAAAGCCCTTCTACCCCACGCTCGAAGCCTTCATCATCGCGGGGCCAATCATTGCCGTCTGTGTGGAAGGTCCGGAGGCCATTTCCGTCATGCGGACGATCATGGGCAGCACCAACAGCCGCGCTGCCGCTCCGGGAACGATCCGCGGCGATATGGGGGTCTCGCGCCAGATGAACCTCATTCACGGTAGCGACGGCCCTGAGGCCGCCGCCCGCGAGCTGAAGCTCTACTTCCGCGACGAAGAACTCTTTTCGTACGGGCTGAGCCTCAAGGAATGGTTGCAGGCCGACGACGAATAGTCCGCGTCGGCGAGGTGTTCGATCGTGTCCCTCCGGGCGACTTCTCATGCTGGCCACTCCTCAGCGGTATCACAAGCAGGAGCTGTTCGCTGGCTGGGGGCCCGTCGCGCAGCAGCGGTTGCAGGCCTCGCGGGTGTTGCTCTGCGGCTGCGGTGCGCTGGGCTCGGTGATGGCCGATCAGCTCACGCGCGCCGGCGTGGGGCACCTGCGCATTGTGGATCGTGACTTTGTCGACCTCACCAATCTGCAGCGACAGGTGCTGTTCACAGAGGCCCATGTCGCGGAGCCGACCCCCAAGGCCATCGCGGCCGCAGAGCGATTGCGACAGACCAATTCGCAGGTGACCATCGAACCGATCGTCGCGGATCTCAATCCCGACAACATCGCCGAACTCGCGGCCGGCTGCGATCTCATCCTTGATGGTCTCGACAATTTTGAGACCCGCTTTCTGATCAACGATTTTTCGCTCGACAGCGGCATTCCGTGGATCAACGGCGGCTGCGTCGGCGCACAAGGGCAAGTGTTGGTCGTGCGGCCGCACGTCACTGCCTGCCTGCGCTGCATCATCGACGAACCTCCCGAACCGGGCACCGCGGAAACGTGCGATACCGCAGGTGTACTGGCACCCGCCGTCAATATCGTCGCCTCGCTGCAGGTGCTGGCCGCCATGAAGCTGCTCTCGGGTCAACCTGAGCTGGTGCCAGAAGAATTGATCTCGCTCGACGTCTGGGACTTGTCGCTGCGGCGGATCAACCTCAGCCAGCTGCGCGCCCGCCAGACGTGTCCGGCCTGCCACGGGGGTGAGCGATTGTGGTTGCGTGGCAACCGTGAAAGTCGCTCGTCGATTCTCTGTGGCCGCCATGCCGTGCAGATCACCCCCGCGCGAACCGCCCAACTCGACTTGAAGGCCTGGGGACAGACAGCCGCACAGTGGGGGGAAGTGAAGCTCACTCCCTTTCTGGCCAAACTCTCCCTGCGCGATCAGCCTCTGACCGCCACTGTGTTTCCCGACGGCCGCGCCATCATTCAGGGGACGGAAGACCCCGCGGTCGCCAAATCGGTGTATGCCCGCATCATCGGCTACTGAAAAACTGCGTTCAGCCGGGCCCGCAAGCGTTTCTGAATGCGCGAACAATGTTGCACCCGTGGCGATCGCGCGTGCTGCTGCCAGCGCCATCGCAACTGCCGAAGGGGGGCTAGGCATCGACAAACCAGCGTCCAGCGCGAAGAATCTCTCGCAGGGCAAACGGCGGCTCGCGCTTTCGTTGCGACAGTGCTGCCGGTCAATCACCCGCCGAAAAAAACACCATGCCGCCACTCCCGCTCGAACTTCCGCAACTGCAGCACTGGAGTTGCCACAATTGCGCGGGCTGCTGTCGCCAGCATGCCATTGTGGTCACGCCGGAAGAGCAGTCGCGCATTGCCAGCCAAGGATGGGAGCAAGATGCGTTCATCGGTCCCGATCAACCACTGTTCGTGCCCGCTCACCTGAGCAGCGCCCGCGGGCGGTTTCAACTGGCCCACCGTGCCGATGGCGCCTGCGTGTTTCTGCAGGAGGATGGGCTCTGCCGCATTCACGCCCGGTTCGGCGAAGCCGCCAAGCCTGCCCCGTGTCGCATTTATCCCTATGCCTTTCATCCGCTGGGACCATCACTGGGGGTGAGCCTGCGCTATAGTTGCCCTTCGGTGGTCGCCAATCGTGGCCGGACCGCCGAAGAGAATCGAGCCGAGTTGCAGACACTGGCTCAACTCGTCGTACCGGCCGGCTGGAGTGACATTCCTCCCCCTCCCGTGTGGGGCCGCCAGCAATTGAGCTGGCCCGAGCTGCGGCGACTCGTCGACCACGTCGATAGTCTGCTCGCGGACGACGAAGGCGGACCAATCGAACTGAAGCTCCAGCGCATCGCCTTCTGGGTGCAACTGATTGGTCAGGCCAACTTCGACAAGATCCGCGGCGAACGCGTGACCGAGCTGGCCGAGGTCATCTCGGAAGCCGCCGCGCTGGAACTCTCTGCTGCGACACCAGACCACGACTCCACCAGTGAATCGCATCCCGCCGCCACATCCCACACAGATTCACCCGCAATGGCAATCCTGCCACCGCAGCGGTGGGCCCGCACGCAATTGCGGCTGCTGGCCATGCAGTATGCACGTCGCGACACCTCAACTGCGCTCGCCCAAGGGTGGCACTATCGCTGGCAACTGCTGTTGGCCGGGTTGCAGACCGCCTGGGGCCGCGGACAGACGCATCCGGTGCATACTGATTTTGCGTCGGTCCCGTTTGCCCGCCTTGAGCAACCGAACGGGGGCCTGCCGGCCACCGCTCAGGAATTGCTCACCCGCTATTACCGCACTAAGGTCCAGAGTCTGAGTTTTTGCGGGCGCGCCTATTACGACGTACCATTCGCCGAAGGACTCGTCAGCTTGCTGCTCACGTTCCCGGCGCTCATGTATCTTACCCGCTGGCTGGCTGCCGGTGCCGCCCGTCCGCATGCGCTGCATGCCGACGTGGCTCGTGCACTGACCTTTGTTGATCACCAGCACGGGTACTCGCCCATCTTCGGTCAGGCCGCGTTCCGCCGCCGCGTCCGCCTGCTCACCACAGCCCAGCAGCTCATCCCCCTCATCGCAGACTACAGCCGATGATGCTGGGTTCAGCTTGCGTGGGAGACGGCTCAGTTGGGTAGTGGTCTGTCGATCTCTATGTGTCAGGCATCGTCGGGATCACCTTGGGTGCCACTGCTGGCTGACAAAGAGCGGTGGATGAGTTCATCCAGCCTGCGAACAGGCCCACGCGTGTTACGGCGCCGGGGGGGCGAAGTATTGCAGTGCGATCCCCACCGCTGCAAAGTACACCACAATCCCCATCAGGTCCGACAGGGCCGTTATGAGCGGTGTCGACATGTAGGCCGGGTCCATATCCAAAGCGCTAAACGTCAACGGCAGAATCGCACCCAGCGTGGCGGCTGTCAGCACCACCAGCAGCACCGTGAGCCCGACGATCCCTGCGGCCACCGGACCGACCAGCATCAGCGCGGCCACGCACGCAATGCCCCCCATCGAAATCCCCAGCAACCAGCCCAGCAGCGATTCGCGCAGAATCACCCGGTAGGTGCCGCGACGCTCGAACTCGTCGTATTCACGGGCCAGTGCGTTGATGACCAGCGTCGACGTCTGACTCCCCACGTTCCCGCCGGTGGCCAGAACCAGCGGCAGAAACATCAGAATCCAGCCCCGCTCACTGTCACCTTCAAACCACTGCAGGACCTTGGCATTGAACACCGCGGCGAACAGCAGCAGACACAGCCACACCCCGCGCTTTCGCAGCAGTGTCCACACCGGCGTGGAGAGATACGTGTCCTGCAACGGTTCGACAGCCGCCAGTCGCTGCTGGTCTTCCTGGGCTTCGTCCTCCAGCACGTCCGCAGCGTCGTCGTGGGTGACAATGCCGACCAGCCGGAAGTTCTCGTCCACGACGGGGATCGCCAGAAAGTCATATCGCAGGATTTTCTGCGCGACGTCCTCGCGGTCGTCAGTGACCCGCACGACAATGGTGTCGCGTTGAATGATGTCGGCCAGTCGCACGTTCGGCTTCGATAGCACGAGGCTGCGCAGCGTCACCAGCCCCTGCAGATGCCGGTCCTCCCCAACGATGTAAACGTAGTACATCGTTTCCAAATTGGGGGCCTGCTGCCGCAATTGCTCCAGCGCTTCGGCGACCGAAATCCCCGCGGGCAGCGCCGCGTACTCGGTGGTCATAATCGCCCCGGCACTGCGCTCCGGGTACGACAACAGCTTGCGTACATCGCGACGTTCGGCGGCCGCCATCAGCGGCAGCAGGGCTTCCACGTGCTCATCGTCGAGCAGTTCCAGCAGGTCCACGCGATCGTCGGCTGCCATTTCGTTGATCATGGCGGAGAGCGACTCGCGCGGCGTCAGGTCAACGATCTCGACCTGCATCGCCACAGGCAAGAAGACAAAGATTTCAGCGCGTCGGGTGTCGTCGCAGGTGGCGAGCACGCGCACCACGTCTGCGGTAGGCAGGGCGCTGAGAATGTCTCCCGTCACGCCGGGGTAAAAGGTCTTGCAGAACTCCGCCATCCCGACGAGGTCATTGTCGGTAAGCATTTCCAGCAGATCGGGCAGCAACAGCGAGCGATACACTGTGTC
>JBGSIP010000428.1:0-18680 GCA_041742495.1 Planctomycetaceae bacterium | reverse complement strand
GATGCAGACCATGCGGGGTCGCGCCGCGGTGCCGCTGGCAACAGCCACAGGTTGTTCCAGGATCCCCGCTGCCTGCGTCAGCGGTGCCGACGAGAGCATGGGGAGCGCAATTGCGGCGCCAGCAGACTTCAAAAACAGTCGCCGGGCCGGTCGAGGTGACGTCATAGCGGCATCCAGGGGAGGCAAACGGAGGGAAAACATCCCAGCCACAGGGGGCAGGGAAGGCAGGGCGACGCATTATCGCATGCAAATATCACACATACCAGCCATTTCCCAGGTCATCGTCTGAAGATCCCGAATCTTGTGCGGGCTTGACGCAGAATCGGACGCAGCCAACCCGCAATTCGTCCGTCCGCAAAACGAAACTGCAACTACTTGCAGAACCAACACCGTCACTCGAGCATCGGCAATAAACACGACCGATTCTCGACCGCCAAGTCCCTGAAAGAAATCAGCTTGCGTCGATACTCCGGGTGACACTCACGCGGCGGGCGAGAATGCAATGAATTGCAGTGCCACCGAACTGCGGTACTATTGCGGGGTGTCCCACAACTCACGGTTGGACATCGAACAGCTTTGCAGAGTCCCTCCAAGGACTGCTGCGAGGTGATCACCGAGGCCAACAACGATTGGAAGCGTGTATGCCGCAAACAGCCTGGAGTGCGAGTACGATCCTGCGTGATTTGCGGGCAGGGGTGGTCGTGTTTCTGGTGGCGCTGCCTTTGTGCCTGGGCATCGCGTTGGCGTCGGGAGCCGAATTGTTCACTGGCCTGCTCGCCGGCATTATCGGGGGCGTGGTCGTGGGACTCATCAGTGGGTCGCACACCAGCGTTAGCGGACCGGCTGCGGGATTGACCGCGGTCGTCGCCGATCAGATCACGCACCTGGGCTCGTTTCAGACGTTCCTGCTGGCCCTGGCGATTGGCGGCGTCATTCAGATTGTGGCTGGTGCGCTGCGCGCCGGCTTTCTGGCGGCCTTCTTTCCCACGAGTGTCATTCGGGGTCTGCTGGCCGCCATCGGTATCATTCTGATTCTCAAACAAATCCCCCACCTGGTGGGGCATGATGCTGACCCGGAAGGGGACATGGCGTTTCGACAGCCGGACCACGAGAACACGTTCTCGGAACTCGCGGAGATGGTGACGGACCTCCATCCGGGTGCCGCGCTGATTGGCTTGCTGTCGCTGGCAATCTTGATTTTCTGGGACCAGTTCAAGTCCCTCAAGAAGTCGCCCATTCCTGCCCCTCTCGTTGTCGTCGTCCTCGGTGTCGCGATGGCGACGTTACTGCGAAGCGTAGGTGGTCCGTGGGAGATTGGTGCTTCACACCTGGTTCAGGTACCGATCGCCGGGAGCCTGATGGGTATTACGAACTTCTTGCAGGCCCCTGACTTCGCTCAGTGGTCGAATCCTGAGGTCTACGTCGCCGCCGTGACAATCGCGCTCGTCGCCTCGCTGGAGACACTGTTGAACCTGGAAGCCGTCGATCGGATTGATCCCCAACGGCGGCAGTCGCCGGCCAGTCGCGAACTGGTGGCGCAGGGAGTGGGCAACTTGACCGCCGGACTGATCGGGGGCATCCCGGTGACGTCCGTGATTGTCCGTAGTTCGGTCAACATTGGCGCCGGGGCGGAATCGAAACTCTCGGCCGTCTTTCACGGATTTCTGCTGCTGGGCAGCATCGTGCTGATTCCGACGTGGCTGAATGCGATTCCGCTCTCCTGCCTGGCTGCCATTCTGCTGGTGACGGGTATCAAGCTGGCGAGTCCGAAGCTGTTCCGCCAGATGTGGGACGAGGGCCGCTACCAGTTCTGGCCATTCCTGATCACCGTCGTCGCGATTGTGATGACCGATCTGCTCATTGGGATCATGATCGGGCTCGTCGTCACACTGAGCTTCATTCTGCACAGCAACTTTCGTCGACCATTGCGGCAGATTCGTGAGAAGCACGTGGGGGGCGAAGTCCTGCGAATCGAACTGGCCAACCAGGTGAGCTTTCTGAACAAGGCCAAGCTGGAGTCGGTGCTCAACGAGATCCCCGCCGGCGGTCATGTGCTCATTGATGCGCGCAACACGTTCTACATCGATCCGGATGTGCTGGGACTCATCCGCGAGTTTTCGTCAACCACCGGTCCGATGCGGCAGGTGCAGGTGAGTTTGCGCGGCTTTCGGCAGCGTTATCAGTTGGACGACCAGATTCTGTTTGTCGACTACACCTCTCGCGAAGTGCAGGAGCAGCTCAACGCGGCCACCGTGCTGAATATCCTCATGGAAGGCAATCGCCGCTTTCGATCGGGTCAGTCGTTGTCGCGCGATCTGAACCGACAACAGGATGCGACGGCCGCCGGGCAGCATCCCATGGCCGTCATTCTGGGCTGTATCGATTCGCGGACTCCGTCCGAGATGGTGTTCGATTTAGGGATTGGTGACATCTTCAGTGTGCGAATGGCGGGGAATGTGATTAGCCCCAAAGTGCTGGGGAGTATTGAGTACTCCTGTGTGGTCGTCAAAGCCAAGTTGATCCTGGTGATGGGACACTCCAAATGCGGAGCCATCACCGCGGCAGCGCAATTGGCCGCCCAAACCAGCAGCGTTGCGTCAGCGACTGGCTGCCAGCACCTGGAGGCGGTCATCAGTGAGATCCAGGAGTCGTTGACCGATCGCAACCCCGAACAGATCGCGGCTGCGTTGCGAGACCATCCGGACCGTTTTGTGGATGAGCTGGCCCGCCGGAATGTCTTGCGGACGGTCCGTGAGATCGTCGAGCAAAGCCGGTCGATTCACGACCTGGTGCAAAGCGGCCAGGTGGCCGTTGTCGGCGGCATGTACGATGTCGCCACGGGTCAGATCGACCTGATGCTGGAACACGCCATCGGACTGAGCCAGGACGACGTTCGACTTCCCACCCAAAGCGAACCGGTGACCCAGGCATAGGGTTCCCAAAACCCCGTGGGCTGGCCCTTGGACTTGTCGCCAGAAGATCGCCCGAGTGGCCGCTATTGCAGGCCAGCGTCGGCGTCGACAAACGGAGTCTGGGCCACAATTCCCAACTGACGGACTGTCGACACCACAACCAGGATGATGAACGTCAGCAGAATGGCGTATTCCACAGTGGTGGGGCCTGACTCGTCGGTCAGGAACTCACTGCTGATCCGTCGAATGTTCTGCCCCATGAGTTTGGTCGCTTGCTCGAAGGCCGGGCGGAGCGCCTGATGGAATGGCACCCGTCGGGCAACTCTACGTCATGTTCCGTGGCACGCAAACGGAATCCGTAGATTCCTGATCGATCGCGGCGGCGCGGACGTACGGGCTGCGTCTTGGAAATATCCGCTGGCGATTTCCTCCGCCGTCTTTTTCGTGGCGATTTCTTCGCCAGAGCCCGCTGATCTTTCGTCACCTGCGACGGTGCCAGCCACGTGGTGAGCATTTAGGCTGCGTTCCACGAGGGCTGACGGCCCTTTCTGCATCTGGAACGAACAGGAGCTAAGCCGCAGATGACCTGCCCGAAACCATGCTGTACCACAGATGATTCACGCCGGCCGCGGCGCGCGTTCACGCTGATTGAGCTGCTCGTCGTCGTCGCCATCATTGCCATTCTGGTCGCGTTGCTGCTGCCGGCGGTGCAGCAGGCCCGCGAAGCAGCACGACGATCGAGTTGCAAGAACAACCTCAAACAGGTCGCTCTGGCGCTGCACAATTACGAATCGACCAATGCCTGCTTGCCGCCGAGCATGGCCATCAACAACAAGGTGACCACCAACGAATCCTGGTCGATCCACGGGCGCATCATGCCGTATCTCGAACAAGGCAACTTTTACGACGCCATCAACCTGCAAAAAAACTGGTCCGATCCTGTCAACGGCCCTATCGTCAATGGCCGGCGCGTGCCCGTCTACGTCTGCCCATCGGACATCAAGAGTGACTTTGGCCGCGAACACAGCAGCGGCGTGACCCTGATGTGCACCAATGTCGCGTTCAACTTCGGCAGTTGGTTCATCTACGACCCGCTCACCGGTCGCGGCGGAGATGGCATGTTCTTTCCAAACAGCGCGCTGCGCGGCAGGGATGTCACCGACGGCCTGAGCAACACGCTGCTGGTATCGGAAGTCAAATCGTGGCAGGCGTACACCCGGAATGCGCCGCCGCCCAGCACGGCGGTTCCCAACACGGACGCCGAAATGCTGGCCGCGATTGACGCGGGATTGAAGGACCGCGTGCAGGCGGCGACCCAGGATGGGACCGGACACACCGAGTGGACCAACGGCCACGTCCATCACAGCGGCTTCACAACGGTCCAGCCGCCCAATCCCACGCTGCAATGGACTTATCTGGGAGTGACTTATGACGCAGACTACGCTTCGCGTCAGGAAGGAACGCACTTGACGCAGTCGAGCTATGCCATGATTGGTGCTCGCAGCTATCACCGCGGGATGGTGAACGCGGCACTCGCTGATGGATCAGTCCGTTCGATCAGCTCAGTCATCGATCGTGGCACCTGGCGCGCCTTGGGCTCTCGCAACGGTGATGAACCCGTTGGAGAGTACTAGATCGTGGTCCCACTGCTGCCACATCGGCTCTGGCCTGCACATTCGGAAAGCTGGCCCTTCAGAAAATCTTAGCCACGCCACGCAAGGACCTGAATGGGCTGGTAATTTCTAGACCTTCGATTGCCCGCGCGTCGCGTGCACGTGGAATTTCGCTGAACTGCGAACTATCTCCGCTTGACGTCCGCCCGAGTCAAATCGAAGTTCACTTCGGAGGATGTCTCGGTGAACGTGTAAGTGGTCGTTGGAACCGCAATCGGCTGGGCGTCGGCCACGTCGTCGGCATAGACCTCGAATCCCAGAAAACAGGTCCCGGGCCGCAGATCCTGTGCTGGCTTCGACTCAAACAGGCCATCTTTAATGGCCATGGTCACCATCGGTCCGGTGCCACCGTCATCGATGTTGGGAGTGACGACCAAGTAGCCAAATTTCACGGGGGCTCCCTCCCAGGTGACACGTCCTTTGACGGCGAGCCCCTTGGGGCCGCTATCCATGCAACCGACTGCCAGAACTGCGAACAGGCCGAGAACCCGCACCAGCTGCCCTCGCTTGGCGTTGGGAAATGCACTCACAGAACTGCTCCCCTCTCCGCGAGGCCTGCCCGCGGGTGTGCTGGATAGAAATGAGGCGGAGAGGCCCACGTATCATCGACCTCTCCGCCGAATGAACGTCCCGCTAGAACTCGCCAATCGCGTTGCCATCGCCGCGGGCGGCCAGCCGGTTCAAAGTGATCTGGTTGATATTTTCAGAGATAAATCGCACGCCGCCATCGGCCAAGGCGATCTGAGCACCACCGCGGTGATTCGACGAATAAGTGCCGCGCACGTGGCCCCAGTTCCCGCCCGACGGGCGAGTGCTGTTGATGCCGTAGCCGGTCGAAGCGTGTGCATCGGTCAGTCCGCAGCCATTGCAATGAACATCGACGTCGGTACCGGGCGTATTGGCGTTGTTCGCATTGTTCGATCCGCCACGCGACATCCAAAGATTGGCGGCGTACGTCTGGGCGAAGTCCTGCTGGCCGTTGTCAGCGCGGATGACGTTATAGGAGTAAGCCCTCTCGCCGACGATAAACGTGTTGCTCAGGCCATCCGTCACGTCCTTGAAGCTGACTCGGCTGCGCGGGGAGAATAATCCGCTGGCTCCCATCGTGTTCTGTGAGGACATGTCTCCGGCGAACGCAGCCGACACCACCTGATCTGTCGGTGTCGTCTGTCCTGATCCGCGGTTGCTGCCGACGTAGTTGCTCATCGCCATGCCAGGCGAGAAACGAGCCGTGCCGGTACCGGGGCGGCGTTGATCGTTGATCCCTGTGGACACTGAAGTGTCGGCATCGGAGGGGCAGCGGAACGATGCCACGGGAGTCGTGAGCACGAAGTGGAAGCCTGCCTGTTGGGTGGTGCCGCCAGCGATTGCATTCTGAATGACGAACAGCGGACGCTGGGTGTTGACCTGCAGCGTGTCGAACTGGGGGCCCAGTTCCATGAATGGCGCGACAAACGCGGTCCAGTTCCACTCTGCCTGACCCAGGGTCGGTCCCGTACCTGCACCGTCGGAAACATCGGGCGGAACGATCGTGCCGCGCGGCACGGCCTTGGTTTGCGTGAAGTACGCCGTGGAGCCCATCGGCAGCACGCGGTACGTGTCATGGTAGTTGTGCAGAGCCAGTGCGATTTGCTTCAGATTGTTCTTGCAACTGGACCGGCGGGCCGCTTCGCGGGCCTGCTGAACCGCTGGCAGCAGCACGGCCACCAGAATCGCGATGATGGCAATGACCACCAGCAACTCAATGAGGGTAAACCCCCTGCGACGGACGCCCACGCTGGATTCTAAACATGGATTCATTGGAATCAATTCTCCATCTCACGAGAAAGGACATTCGAAGAGAAGCCGCACGAAGTCAACGATCGCCGCAACACCACTTTGCCCGAACCCAATCGGCACGTATGCGGAAGCCAATCCGTCTCTTCGTCGGACGCGAACACCGCAGCGCCACGACGCGAGATGTCACCCCGTCACATTGGACGACATAATAGAAGCACGAACGATTAAGAATATGATGATTGTTGAGATCGTGCAAGATGTTCAGGAGAACCTTTCCCCGTCGTCGACGAGCAGCGAATTTCAGATTGAACGCACTCGTGCCGCAAAATGGGACATCGGCGAGATATCTTCCCGAAACAGACTGAATCGGAGCGGCAACGGAAGACTTGTTTCCTGGGCCTAAAACGGCCAGCAGTGATGGCCAGTGCGACTCGCGACGAATGACAATATTTGGCATCTCCGGACTTGGATTTCTGCGGCGCGACCAGAGCGTCAGAGGTCGGGATCGCAGGAGAATGGGCTGAATCGATCCCTTAACAGCCTGTTGAAGGATGCCCAAACAACCACCTTCTGGGTGCCACTGGAGTCGTCCAAGTTCGGGGGACTTGCCAGAGCCCACGTCAGCCAGTTCCAGCAGACGAAAGCAGCCACAGTGTCACAAGTTGGCTGAACAGTCGCCGTTGAGAGCGCGGCACACCGACGTTGAGTCGATCGGAGGACGAGACAACAGCCGTGCCCGTCGATGCCCGAACAATCAACGCAGAGGATCAGCGGCGACAGTGTCGGTCGTGCGAACACTTGAAGACCGTCGCGCGTTCCTCGTCAGTCAGCTCAACTGCAACAGCGGCGCGCGACATGGTCTGATCCTCGAGGGCTGAGGCATCAAACTCCGCGCAAACACCAAAAGACAGGACAACAGCGCGGCACGACACGAGGTGCACAGAACGTCCGTCTGTGTCGGAAACCACCTCAGTCGCGCCGGATGACTCAGCCCAGCGGAAGAAGGTCATGGCCGTGAAAAACAAGAACGCACCCGGTCCCACAGAAGCCGCGGTTGTCTCCATCGGCATTTTTGTGATCGCGCTTACTCATCAGAGTTCGCGGCTTTTTTGCCGCCTTTCTGGTCCGTGACGGCCCAAGAGGCTGGCAGGTTCGCGGCGAGTCGTTTGATCACCGGTACGGACGCCGGCTCCGCGGCCAGATTCCGGTATTCACGTGGGTCTTGCTGGTGGTCGTAAAGCTCCTCGGAACCATCGGCGTAGCGGATGAAGTGATAGCGAGGATCGGTGATCGACGCGTTGCCGACACCGTGGGAAGCCACAGCAACCCCCGGCCAGCTCTGCCCGGGATTGAGCAACAATGGGGCGAGACTGTGGCCGGCCAGTTGTTGTGGCACGCTCTGTTCGAATGAGCAAATCTCATTCAGCGTCGGGTAAATATCGAGCAGACTCACCGGCGCGTCACAGGTCGTGCCAGCTGTCTTCATGCCCGGCACGCTGATCAGAAAGGGGACTCGCAATGTCTGCGTCCAGAGGGCACGCTTCGAGAAGTGTTGCTTTTCTCCAATGTGGTACCCGTGATCCGACCACAGGACGATGATCGTGTTGGACGCATAGGGGCTCGCTTCGAGCGCGTCGAGGATCTGCCCGAGCACCCAGTCGGCGAAGGAAATGCTGGCCAGGTAGCCCTGCATCATTTCCTTCCACTTGGTCTCATTGTTGCGGTATTTCGCGAAGCTCTGATTCGATCCTGCAAGGTTGCTGGGAATGTCATCAATGTCGCCAATCGGTGCCTCCGGCAGGATGACCGATTCCAGCGGATACAGGTCGAAAAATTCCTGCGGCACGACGAACGCAACGTGCGGCTTTTTGATGCCCTGGACGATAAAGAACGGCCGATCGTGTTTCGCCGCCAGCCAACCCCTCGTGTTCTTCAGCGAGGCAAAATCCGACATTGACTCCATGCCGCCTGTCGCAGGCCCCAGGCTGTTATAGCCACCGGCCAGTTGCGGGTCTTTCTGGCTCACCGGCTCTTTGATCTCTGTCCACGCGGCGTCCATGCGTTCCTGTGGCCAGGCACGCTTCGTCGGCTCGACGTGATAGAACTTGCCGGTCAGGTAGGTGTTGTAGCCATGCCGTTTGAACTGTTCCTCCAGCCCGATCGCCGCCATCGCAGCAGGGGAGTTCACCATCGAATGCCCAAGATCGTAGATCCCCGTCTCATCCGGCCTCAGGCCAGTGATGACCGCAGCCCGGGAAGGCTGGCAGATTGGCGCGGCGCAGTAAGCGCGCGTGAAGTTTACGGATCGCTTCGCCAATCGTTCGAAGTTCGGCGTTTTGATGCCGGGATGATTCTGCAGGATCGAAATGTAGTCCGCCAGGTCGTCGACCGGGATCATCAGCACATTGGGCCGGGCGTTTTCCGCACCTGAGGCCGTTGTTACGGGAATAGCCGTGCAGAGCACGATCACCAGCAACAGCATTTTCTGCATCATCTCGCACCTTCCGAAGTTCAAAAACATTGTGTGTTCCGTCGTTCCAGTCATGGCTCTACTTGTTCTTCTCTGGCAACTGACCCACAACACTTCGGAAACGTGCCATCATCGCGGCGACCTTCTCTGGCTGTTTCGCGGCAAGGTCGTTCCGTTCAGCCAGATCTGTGCTCAGATCGTACAGCGTTGGTGGCCCGGCACTTTTCTTTCCACCGGTTGGCAGCAGTTTCCAGTTGCCCTCCCGAAAGCCGAACAGGTCGCCGGTCCTCTGCTCGATCAGAGTTTCTCTCCCGGTCGGATCCGTGCCTAACAGCGCTGCGAGCTGGTTCTGGCCGTCCGGAGACTGCCCAGCCGGAATGTTCTGCGACGTCAACGCCGCAAGACTGGCGAGAAGATCAACCTGACTGACCAAGGCGTGGGATTCGCCCGGCGTCACCCTTCCGGGCCAGCGCACGATCATGGGCACGCGGGTACCACCTTCCCACACATCATACTTGGAACCTCGGAGCACTCCGTTCGGCTGATGTCCGTTGGTGCCGTCGGGATCGCCCAGGCCATGCACCTTGTCCGGCCCGTTGTTATCAAGAATGCCGCCATTGTCGCTGCTGAAGATGACTAGAGTGCTGTCGCCAAGCCCGAGGGTTTCGAGCTTGGCCAACACCTCGCCGACGATCCAATCCAACTCCACAATGGCGTCGCCACGCGGACCCGATTCACTTTTGCCGACGAACTTTGGATTGGGCACGCGCGGCACGTGGATATTGTGGGTCGAGACCTGAAGAAAAAACCGCGCCGTCTGATTCCGCTTCATGAACTCGACGCTCTTCGACGAGATCACGGTCGATAGATTCTGGTCGTCCCAAAGCGCAGCCTTCCCGCCGATCTGCTGACCAATGCGGGGTACGCCCATCAGAACCGACTCTGGCGAGCCCCGCTTCACTCGTGGATTGAGCTTGATTGGATCAGCCGGGTCGAGATTGACGACGTGATCATTCTCCACCCACACACAGGGGACGCGGTCACCGGTTGCGGGCATGATCCAGGCGTAATCGAAACCGATGTCGTTCGGGCCGGGTCGAATCCGCTGGTTGTAGTCGGTCGATTCCGTCCCGAGTCCGAGATGCCATTTCCCGACGATGCCGGTGGCGTAGCCCGCGCTCTTGAGCATGGATGGCAACGTTGTCTGACCAGGGGCGATCAGCAGCTCTTGCGTGCCCGAGGCGATCCCCGTGTGGGGCTTACGAAAGGCGTATTCGCCGGTGAGCAGTGAATAGCGGGAGGGCGTGCAGATCGACGCGACCGAGTGTGCGTCGGTGAACCGCAGGCCTTGGGCGGCAAGGCTGTCCAGATGGGGTGTTTTGACCTTAGTCGCCCCATAGCAACCCAAGTCACCATAGCCGATATCGTCAGCATAGATCAGCAGAATATTGGGCGGGGCTTCAGTGGCTGTCACCACCTGAACGAGGAACAGTAAGAGGACAACTGACAGCGGCGTGATGAGTCGTTTCATACAACCAAATACACTTCTGCAAAACGCAGATGCCCTACGGAGATGATTTTGGAGGTGACGTCACGCAGTTTGTATTCACGCCCGCAGTTGCCGATACGGAGCGGCGTCGCGAGCCACACTGCGTGGGTCCCGGACTTTCACGCAACTCGCCAATCCGATCTTCCATCCGCAGGAATTCGGACGACAGATTAGCAACGGCTAACCGTATAGATACGATGTTTCTTGAGTTCTTGCGAGAATCCCATGAGAACTTTTCCCAGGCGCCTGTGAGCAGCGAATCTCAGAATGCGGGAGACGACCCGCAAAATGGGACATCGAAGAGATACACTCCCGAAACAGACTAAATTGCAGCAGCAACGCACGCCTGTTTTCGGTTCCCAAAACGGCCAGAAGCGAAGGCCAGTGCGACTCGCGACGGATGACAATATCCGGCACATCGGGACTTTGATCTCTGCCACACGCCTCGTGTGTCACTCACGGGGTTGGCAAGAGAATGCACTGGCTCGATTCCTTGAGCCAGCCCGATCCACGGTCACATGACAACGTCGCAGCGGTCGTTCGAAGGTGGTATGCCGCTGGAATCGTCCAGAATCGAGGGACTTGCGGGTGCCCACATCGGTCAGCACCCGCCAACCGATGTAACGGCCACGCTGTCCCAAGTGCGGCTGCGCGGACACCGGTGAGAGTCGCGGCACACCGACGAAGAGTCGATCGGAGGACGCGACAACAGCCGTGCCCGTCGATGCTCGAACAATCAACGCAGAGGGTCAGCGGCGACAGTGTCGGCCGTGAGGGCCGACAACGAAGCCGGCGTGAAATACCGGGGCCGGGCGTTCGATGACCACGACAGAGGGCTGCCGGGGAACATATACCTCGGCGGGCTGGCGAATCGCAAGCTGCTGAATCTCGGAGATGACGTAGTCGCTCACTCCGGAATTCTTCAGCGCGATGACTCCATCGGGGCTGAGATCGAAATTCCCCCCCCGGGACCGGACCGAGTTCACGATGACCGTGTCACCGACGCCGCTTTGTGACATGCGGATGAGGTCGAAGTTGGTGATGGCCTGCCGGTCCATTTCGCGGGCAGCAGCATAAGCGTATGCGGCGTCACGATCTTCGCGGGCATCTTCAGCTGCGCCGATGAGGTTTCCTGCGGTGGCCCCTGCCAGAGCACCGATGACCGCACCCCCGGCACCATGTCCGCTGCCGGATCCGACGATCGCTCCCGCCAAGGCTCCGTAGCCCGCTCCGACCGCTGTGCCGAGCTGCGTGTTGTTGGCCGTGGCACAACCGGTGCAGGCCAGCAGGCTGCCAGCGAGCAAACCCAGCCCGACGCGGTGTTTAACAGCCCATGGTCGCATCGGTCACCATCCTTGGCGAATGCAGAGCCGCGACCGTCTGCCGCGGGAACGTTCGCCCCCTTTTATCGACCGCTGGATCGCAGCGGCTAGATCAATTCCCCGCTGACTTCGGGGGAATTCGCCGTGTGTCCCGGATGCGAACGCCTACGTGCAAGCGGCCGGCAGCGATGACGCAACGCGTTTCCGGTGAACGCTTTATGCCTACCGCTCAGACTGGGCGCGCCCCGCGGGCCACGGCGGATCGGTGCGAACGGCCAACATGACAGTTCAGGGCCTTTTCCCCTTGCGGACGAACTCGAATTTGGCGTCCTTGGTTCCTTCTGCGGGGAGTTCAAAAGTGGTGGAGAAGTTGATGGTGTTCTCGCTAGTCATCGTGGGGTAGATATCAAATCCCACGGCGTAGCTGCCCGGTCGAAAACCTTCTGTCGGAGGGACGGAGAACTTGCCGTCACGAAAGCCGACCGTTCGCGACTCGCCCGGATGATCTTTGTCGCCGGCGATATTGCAGAACATGGTGCCCAGCGGGGCCGGTGCTCCATCGAGCGTGACCGTGCCAGTGAACTCGACGCCCGGTTCGGCTCCGAATTGGCAGCCAGCCAGCAGCAATATCACGCCACTCAGTACGGGCCAAGACAGGGACTTCCTCATGACGGTTCCTCAGACGGCGCGCGGGCTCAAAAGGCTGGCCCCGCGGCAGAATTTCAGAGCAGATGGAAACGAGACGAACGGGATTCTCTGAGGCGCTGGACGGCAACAGACCGAGGCACACCACGCAGGCGCCATGTGCCTCGGCTCGGAAACCGACCATCGTTGACCGGAGACTGACTCCGCGGCAGGCGACTGTTGCCTGCCCTGGGGCCTCGTCAGCGGCTAGAACTCGCCGACCGGTTCTCCATCCATGCGGCAGCCCAACTGGTTGAGCGTTTGCCGATTGATGTTTTGCGAGACGAACCGGACGCCGCCGTCAGCCAGCGCGAACTGAGCGCCACCACGGTGATTCGACGAATAGCTCCCCCCCACCTGCCCCCAGCCTGCATTCGCAGCGGTGAGGTTGGGAATGTTGCTGTTCACGCCATACCCGGTAGTGCCAAAGGTGTCGCTCAGGCCACAACCGTTGCAGGCCAATTGTGTGCCGGGAGCACCATTCGCAGCTCCACCAGCACGCATCCAGACTGTGGACGCTTTGGTATCCGCCAAATCCAATTGTCCTGGATTGAAGGCGGCATTGGACGGCCGAATCACAGCGTATTCATAAGCGCGTTCGCCCACCAGGATTGTGTTGCTCAGGCCGTCGGTCACGTCGCGAAACGTGTAGCTGACACCTGGCATAAACAAGCCCGTAGCGCCATTCCAACGCAGTGCTCCGCCGGCGGTCGTGGTGATTTCTCCAGCCACAGACACGGTGACCTGGTCGTTGCCGGTGTGATTCCATGAGCCACGGTTGCTGCCCACGTAGTTGGACGTGGAAATTGCAAACGCGGTACCACTGTTGTTGGCCGTTCGCATCGTGCGGCGATCATTGCGGGCCGGACCAGGATCGGAAGGACAGCGGAAGGTTTCGACCGGTGTGACCAGGACCGAGTTGATTTGTTGCTGCTGGACCGTCCCGCCCCCGGCGTTGCCCGCGATCGCGGCATTCAATTGTGTCAACGCGATCACGGAATTGACCTGCAACGTGTCGTATTGCGGGCCAAGTTCCATGAACGGAGCGATAAACGCCCCCCAAGACCATTCTGGACGACCAGAACCGTGATCGTTGGCCCCTTGCGCTCCCGTCACGATGTTGCCCGCACCGCCAGCGGGATTGAATGAGACCGCAGTCCAGTCACGGGTCGAACCCATCGGCAACACGCGATACGTGTCGTGATAGTTGTGCATCGCGAGCGCAATCTGCTTCAAATTGTTCTTGCAGCTCGATCGACGAGCGGCTTCGCGAGCCTGTTGGACGGCAGGCAGCAATAGCGCCACCAGAATGGCGATGATGGCAATCACCACCAGCAGTTCAATCAGCGTGAAGCCACGACGCAGGGTGGCGGCTTGCCGCCGCAACGACTGACACATGAGAATGACTCCCTTTGAGCAGGACGATGGGAAACGAACCAGACTGCGGCCGAACGACCGCGAACTTCTCAGACAGGCACGTGGTGCCAAGCGACAGACAAGGAAACTCAGGAACCGACCGATAAGACCAAGGCTGGGCCGCGTGAGGGCCAGCCCCGAGGCAGAAACGATCCCCTTCGGCGGCTGAGTCAACCGGCTATGGACGGTCAGCCAGAAGAAACCGCTTTTTGTGATCTGGTCGACGGGTATATTCTCAACAACTTAGCAGTAAACACAGCGATCAACAGCGCAGATTCAAACGTTGATAGTTTTTGATTTGAGACCCTTTGCGCCCGAATTGTTCGAGTCAGCGTGGATCACGCCGAGATCGCTGCATAATTCGGGGAGTTCTGAGACGGGTCTGCTGCGGCAATTCTGTGCTATCCATTTCTGATCTGCGATATTTTTCGCGAGAATCGGGCGATTCTTCCAGGTCGCTGCCAAACCATGCGTTTGACAATAAATGGTTACGGCACACCAGGCATAGACACACAACTACAAATGTCGATACAATTCGATAACTCACCTTTTGGAGCGTCTCATGGCAGCCCTGATGCCCGAACTCACCCCGCTGGACCGCCTGCAGATGGCGGCGGAGTGTCTCAAGACCCTCGCGCATCCCCATCGGCTGCGGATGATCCAGATGCTGCTGCGCGGGCGGTATACCGTCGGAGAACTCGCCCAAGCCTGCGACATCCCCAGCCACATGGCTTCCGAGCATTTGCGATTGATGCAGCGGTGCGGCTTCCTCAACAGCGAGCGGGACGGGAGACGTGCCTATTACGCAGTGGCCGAGCCGCACCTGGCAAACATCATGGCGTGCATCGAAGACCGGTTTGGTCAGTCGTCGGAGGCTGCGCCGCCCACGCCAAGTTAGTCAACCACCCTCTTCGTGAGATCTCCGGACGGATCGACTCAGGAATCGAATCGCGGAATCGGGATTGGCCTGCCGCTGTTTGACCTGCGCCGACCAATCTCGACGGACTCCCTGGCCCCAGTCCCACCCCTTGCAGACAGGAATTGCCATGCCTCAGACGACCCAACGATTGATCATTGTGGGGGGCGTGGCCGGTGGCGCCTCCGCGGCAACGCGCGCTCGACGATTGTCGGAGACCGCCGAGATTGTGATGTTTGAACGGGGGCCGGATGTCTCGTTCGCCAACTGCGGGATGCCCTACTACATCGGGCAGACGATTGCCGAGCGTTCCAAGCTGCTGGTGGTGACGCCAGAACGCCTGAGACAACGCTATCGACTGGACGTTCGCGTACAGACCGAAGTGACTTCGATTGATCGGGCGGCACAACAGGTCACGGCCCGCAACCTCGTGACTGGCGAAGAAACACGCGAGCGGTACGACGCACTCATCCTTGCTCCGGGTGCGGCACCGCTGCGCCCGCCAATTCCCGGTCTGGATTTGCCCGCGGTGATGACGCTGCGAAATCTCGGCGATATGGATCGCATTCGTGCGGCGGTGACCCAGCAGGCACGTTCGGTGGTCATGGTCGGCGCGGGGTTCATTGGCCTCGAGCTGGTGGAGAATTTCGTTCGGTTGGGGCTGGCGACGACACTGGTGGAACTGCAGCCGCAGATTCTGCCGCCGCTCGATCCCGAGATGACGACGCCGCTGCTGGCCGCACTCTCCGGTGCGGGGGTGCAAGTGCGTCTGGGCGAATCGGCCACGCGGTTCGAGCAGATTGACGGACGTCTGGTGATCACGTTGTCGGGGGGCGATCGACTGCACGCGGATCTGGCGGTGCTGGGGATTGGCGTGCGTCCGGAAAACAAGTTGGCGGTCGAAGCCGGCCTGGAGATTGGTCCGCGGGGCGGCATTCGTGTGAACGATCGCCTGCAGACCAGTGATCCGCTGATTTACGCTGTGGGGGATGTTGCCGAGACCACGGACTTTATCAGTGGCGAGCGAGCCCAGGTCCCGCTGGCAGGACCCGCGAATCGGCAGGGACGGATTGCCGCTGACAACGTTTTTGGCCGACCTGCGCGGTTTCGCGGGACACAGGGAACCGCCATTGTCGGCCTGTTCGACCAAGTCGCCGCGTTGACGGGGAAGTCGGAGAAGCTGCTACGCCAGAGTGGTACCGACTATCGCGCCATCTACATTCATCCGGCCCACCACGCGGGGTACTATCCGGGTGCCGAAGGGATGACGCTGAAGCTACTGTTTGAACCAGAGCAGGGCCGCATTCTGGGAGCACAGGCGGTTGGAGGGGCTGGCGTGGACAAGCGGATTGACGTGCTGGCCACGGCGATTCAGGCCCGGATGACGGTGTTCGATCTGGAGGAACTGGAACTGGCGTATGCCCCGCAGTTTGGGTCGGCGAAAGATCCGGTCAACATGGCTGGGTTTGTGGCGGCCGGGTGGCTGCGAGGCGACCACCCGCAACGGCACTTTGGAGACGTTTTGTCTCTACCAATCGACGCCCGCCCTGCAATCATTGATGTTCGGACGCCCGAGGAATTTTCGGCCGGCAGTGTGCCGGGAGCGGTGAATATCCCCGTGGATGATTTGCGGCAGCGACTCGACGAGGTTCCCGCGGATCGGCCCGTCGCTACCTACTGTCAGGTTGGGATGCGGGGCTACCTGGCCACGCGGATTTTGCGACTGAACGGGCGCGACGCCGTGAATCTGGCGGGGGGCTATCGGACCTATCAGCTTGTGTTTCCGGGAGCAATGCCGGGAGTCCGCGCCGCACGCGCGACTTAATCGCGGCCTGTCAACTCGTCGTCTGGACTTCGTCTCCAACGGCGGGCCGAGAGCCGCGGTCTCGCCGTAGTAACCACGGGCAGGTTCCAGTCACGGCGGAAAGATACCTGTGGCGTCCGTGGAGACATCTCGCCGAAAAACGAAACCTTCGGGCGTGAGCACGGGTTTAGGATGATATCCGGCTGCCGCCGCGGGGCGGACTTTTCTTTGGACCCTGACCTCCGTTTCTCCCGGGGAAATCATGGATTCGTACCTCGTCCGCTCGCGTTTTGTGTGGCTGTGCCTGGCACCTTTCTGGCTGGCGCAACTCGCTGTTGTGGTGCCTCACGTCGCGGCGCAGCAGGGCCCAAGAACCTCGACCTCCGAAATGGGTGGCCGGGTTCTGGAAACCCTGCAACAGATGGACTTAACCACCGAACAACGCGCCGCGATCGCAGAGCAGCTTCGCACGTTGCGCGACAGCGGTGGAGCTCGAAACCCGCGCGCGGTAAGCGAGTTCTCGCAGGCGTTGGCCAAGATCCTCACACCAGAGCAACTGGCGAAGTTCGACGCGGTGACTGGCAGGGTTCGTCCCGTGTCCGTCCCGGCCGGGAACGAACTGGTGTGTACGGGAACCGCTGCCGAACAAGCGCGGCTGCGTGCCGCCGGGGACTACTCGCGTCAACATGGCGGGCTGTCGTTGCTGATTCTGCGAGATGGCGAGGTGGTGTATGAGGACTTTGCGGCAGACTGGCCGATCAACCGCCCACATCAATTGGCATCAGGCACGAAAAGCTTCTGGGGAGTCGCCGCACTATGTGCCGTAGAGGATGGGCTGTTGACGCTGGATGAACGAGCAGCCGACACGCTGACCGAATGGGCCAACGATCCTCTGCGATCTCAGATCACCATTCGTCAATTGCTGAATTTTACGAGCGGGTTGGAAGCTTCGGGACAGGCCTACACGCTGCGGATGGGCCGCGATCATTATGACTACGCAGTGAGCCGCGGGGGCCAGGACCAACCGGGGGCCGTCTATCGCTACGACAGTGCCCATCTATTTGCGTTTGGAGAGCTGCTGCAGCGAAAGCTTGTCGCGGCAAACACCGGCGACCAGACTCCGCTGGACTATCTGACCAGACGGATGTTGAATCCCATCGGTCTGGAAGTGTCTGGTTGGCTGAAGGATCGCGCCGGCAACCCGGCGATGGCTTATGGAGCCATACTGACCGCCCGCGAATGGGCCAAGTTCGGTGAACTGATTCGGCTGGACGGGCAATGGGATGGACAATCGATCGTGGCTGCCAAGACGCTCGATCAATTGTTCGTGGGTTCCACCGCCAATCCCGGATATGGCCTGACCTGGTGGCTCAATCGGCAACAACTGGGGCGTGAGACCGCCGATGCAGGGGCCGATGCGCCTGCTGCAGGCAACCTTCCCAACATCCCGCCACAAGGCATTTTCGACGCGGAAACCCACTTTGACGTCGTGATGGCGGCCGGAGCCGGCCAACAGCGATTGTATGTGGCTCGCAGTGCCGGCTTGACCATCGTGCGACAGGCCAATCGCGATGTTGCCCGGGCCAGCATCGGATTGGCTTCGATGATCACCACGTTCGATGACCACGAGTTCTGGCGATTGCTGATTGGCAATGAATCGCCTCGGGCAGCCAGTACGCAGGCGGTCGCTCCGACCGAACCTGTCGCGGCAGATACGGCGGCGGAGCCGGTGGCTGAACCTGCACCGGCCTTGCGCCGCAACCGACGCGAGAATGCTCCTCGCGACGAGAATCTGATGGTGCGGGAGTGGACGATTGACGGCGTTGTGCGACAGGCAGTGGTCGTGCTCCCCACACGCACGCAGCCGGGCACGAAGTCGCCGATTGTCTTTGGGTTTCACGGCCACGGAGGCAACATGTACAACTCGGCCCGCAGCTATCACTTTCACGATTTGTGGCCCGAGGCCATCGTCATCTATCCGCAGGGTCTCAACACGCCAGGAATCACAGATCCCGAAGGCAAGAAACCGGGCTGGCAGAACATGAGCGGACTGCAGGGGGATCGCGACCTGAAGCTGTTCGACGCCATGCTGGCCTCCGCCATTGAGGAAGGGGGGGATGAGCGTCGAGTCTTCGTCAGTGGACATTCCAACGGC
>JBGSIP010000427.1:0-9044 GCA_041742495.1 Planctomycetaceae bacterium | reverse complement strand
GGCTGCTGGACTGGCCAGCCAGTGCGAAGTGCAACTCGCCTATGCCATCGGCGTGGCTGATCCCGTGAGCATTCGGGTGGACACGTTCGGTTCGAACACCGTTCCGGAAGCCAAGATTGTGGACGCCGTGCGGGAAGTCTTCAGCCTGACGCCGCAGGGCATCATCAAGTCGCTCGACCTGCGTCGCCCGATCTTCCTGAAGACCGCCTCCGGTGGCCACTTCGGCCGCAGCGAGCCGACCTTCACTTGGGAAGCGACCGACAAAGCCAGCGACCTCCGCTCCGCCTGCGGCCTGGGCAGTTCGGTTCCCAAAACCGAATTCGTCGTTGCATAGTCAGCAAAGAGCAGCAGCGTCCAACAGCCATCCAGCGATGCTTCGTGCCAAAACGGAGCATCGCTTTTGCATTGCCTGCGCAGACGCAGCGCAGCAAACGCGAAAGGCCAGCCGGTTGTCGTAGTTCCAGGTGAACTGGCGAGCCAGTTGATCCTGCGTCAGATTCCCGCGGAAATCGTGGGTGACCGCCGTGCCGCCAATCGCGGTGATCTCATGCACGTTGCTGTGCGTGCGACTAGTTGCCATGCCATTGACCGTCTGGCTGGACCAATCGCCAGTGTGGGTCAAGCTCCACTGTTGCGAATTGCCATTCGCTCGCGACCAGTTCACCAACCGGTCCTCAGCATCAAAGCCCCCGGTCGGCACACTCCACGAGTAGTTCGCCATCACCCCGCCGGTCGTCTCCGCGGTCGGGTTGTGATTGGCATCGAACGTGTACCCAAACGACAATTCCGGCCGCCCAGACACCGCGATGTTGCTCACCAGATGCTCACCCGAGTTGTAACTGGTGGTCTGCGTCAACCCATTCCCCAGCAGCCGAGCCGTCTCCCGCCCGGCCAAATCGTACGTCAGATCAATCACCTGCGACGGCGACTGGCCCTGGGCGTTGGCAATCCACACCTTGTCCAGCCGGCCACCAGGCGTGTACGCGTGCGTGATGAACGTGGAGTCCGGATAGGTCATCGAACTGACGCGGCCGTTCAGGTCGTAGTACGTCAGGATCGGATACGTGACCCCGCCGTAAATCGTCCGCTCGAACTGTGGCTGCAGGTTCCAGGTGTAGTGATAGGTGGTCTGCACGCCAGAGCGGCCGCAGGCAGCAGTCAACAGGCGATGGTCCCGGTTGAACGTGTAGGTATCGGTGCTCTCCAGCGTACCGCCCGCGTGGTAGTACTGCCGGGACGTCATCCGGCCAGCCAGGTCGTAGTTGAAGTTGATTTCGAGTCTCTCCTCGCCCACTGCGGGCTGCAGAAACTCTCCTGCCACATGGATCAACTTTCGGGGAGCAGACCACACTCTTCCGTCTCACCGCTATAACACTGCTCCAAGCCGTGTCTCTCGCGATGCCGCTACAGTTCAACAAAGATCCACACTTGGCATTTCTCAGGGAGGACTATTCCAATCTCGCAGTCGCTGGCTGTCGCTACTGCGAGGTAAAAGTAAGCCGCTCGCTCATCTGTGAGAACAACATCAGGTATTACATTCGTCGACATCGCCAAATTGCCATAGCGTTCCGCTTTTACCTTGGTTGTAGGCCCGTGCAGTCGCCTTGAAGTAACCAGTTGGCACTCTTGCCACCATTCACTAAACGCTGGCCGTGAGAGTTCGGCACCGACGAGTCTGTAGCCGCCAGAACCGAGTGGCCCGGTCACGCGCAAGTCAGTCCTGTGAAATGTTACATCTGCCAACGGAACTGCAACGCCCAGTTGAGTACCAATCATTTCGAGAGGTGATGGGTCTGGGGGAGCTTGGGATATCGCTAAACGAAGGGCACCGCCCAACACAATCCCAATGGTGAATACCGACAGCGCCTTAAGAGTGGCTAGGCTCATCTATTCACATCCCTCTCCCTTCATGTCGCCGATTATCTTGAACGGCTTCCATCCACAAGGGCCTTCGTAGACACGAATCTTTCGGACCGCTTCCTCGGCACGCGGACTCCTCGCACCCGGTGGGCGAGGATTGAAGTCATACGTATCCCGTAGCCGGACTCCCCAGCACACACCACATGCCTCCGTACACGCGAAATCGGGCTCGATGGCAAAATCTCCCAATGCCAGCTTCCACGGCTCTACGTCGCGCAGCACGATGAGCTTCCCTGGCGGAGGCTGCTCGCCGGACGCGCATGCTTCTTGAGCGGCTGCCAATTGTTCAAGGAACTCTTGGTTGTTGAACAAGATGTCGCGAACGGAGGATTTTTCCATGAAGTAGGTTGTTCCGTCTCCGAACGCGTATCTCCGAAACATTTGCCGCTCTTCCGGTGTATTGAGGAAGAGTTCTCCGATTGATTCAGCGAGAGCCCAGCAGAACGCAACTTTGTCACGTTCGAAGTTGGTAGGAATGAACATGCCCTCCGGGTCCACCGTGTTGGGAGCAAACCACCCACGATACACATTCGGCCCATCGACATACCCCAGCGGGTCACGACCAATGAAGCGCCCATGCGTCGCGTCGTACATTCTCGCTCGGTAGTACATCAGCCCGCTTTCACCGTCGTGTTCTCGGCCGGTGAAGCCAATGGCGTTGCCGATCCAACTGGTGTTGCCGGACGCACCCGCCGCGGCGGCACCGGTGGGGACGGTTGTTCTTGCGGCACCCGTACTACTAAACACGCTGCGGGTCCCGTAGGGGGTGTAGGCGTACAACTCGACTGTCGCGCCGGCCGAGTTCGTCACGGCCTGCACGTCGAAGTTGTTCGAGTGGTGCAAGTACACCCGCTCGCGAGTTCCCGCCGCGGAGGCCCCCAGCGCGGTACGGTCTTCCAGCAGCAGTGGCTCGTCCACATAGCTGCCATACACCCAGTTCCGCAGCGGACTCGTCAACGCCGCCGTCGACAGATATTCCGCGACGACTTGACCCATGCCCGCTTCTTCCCGTGGGACCATGACAAACGTCCGGCTGGTCCCCGCATCAACCACCGTCTTGAGCATCCGCCGCCCCAACGCATCATACCCATAGGTGTGCGTCCCGACGACCGCCGTTGTGGAACCGGCCGGAATCACCGCGCTGGCCAGCCGGTTGTCGAAGTTCCAGGTGAACTGGCGAGCCAGTTGATCCTGCTTCAGATTGCCCCGATGATCATGCGTGACAGCGAGCACCGGGGGCGCTGTTGGGAGTGCAGCTCGTCCGAGCGTAACTGTTACCCCGGAGCAAGGTCAACTATGTTCGACGTCGTCCACACCGCGGTCCATGCAAATGAATCTTATATCATCGCATAAGCGTGCGAGTTGGTTCGTGACGCCACTCGAGAGCGTAAAAGCATATCCTTTGTCGTACCACAATACGATGGCAGCATGCAGAGACTGTTTTTCGCGCAGTGTTTCAATTCGATCTTCAACGGGGGCCAAGGTTGCAAGCAGTTTCCGCGAGAGCCGTTCCATGATAGTGCACTCCCCATCACAGGAGCAATCTACAACGATCGTATCCGACTCTTCTTCGGATACTTGATACCCCCAGACTCGAAATCCGTCGTCCTTTTGAGCTGCGGAGAATGGACGAGACTGCAACGATCTCTCTATTTGAAGGCGACGTGCACGAACAAACTCTTCTCCGCAGGGTATTCCTAGCTTGCGCGACACCTCTTCGACGACAAGTCCTTTCCCTCGCAACGAAAATGATACTGAATTGCCTCCCAGGTCCATGGAAGTGTACCTATGTATGATGGTTACAAGAAGTCAAACAGATTGAATAGGAACCCGCCAGTATCCTTATCGAGAACGTCACCGTTGCACATTATCTTATGTGAGTGGCATGCTGAGCTCTGGCCCACGAATAGTTTTCCATTTTCCATTGCCCGCTTAGCTTGATCCTTTGACAGTCCCAGCCTTTTACGTGTGAAATCCGTAAGAACGTGCCCGCCCGACTGAAGTACCTTGGCAGGATCGCACGCCGTCCCAAGTCCTATGCACGCTACACCGAGACACGTCTGGTTCAGATCATCGATAACGGCGTCTTCGTCTTCGATGCTGCAAGAGCCCCACCTCGAGAATACGACGTCTGGTGGAGAACCCCAGATTGTTAGCTTGCCACACGGCGGGGTCCCCACTGGCCGTCCATCCTTGACCCACGGCAAGGCGGCTGGGACGCCTATCGTCTCTGACCACCAGTGTCCATCCGCAGAACGGTACGTGCAGCACGCAAAGAACCCGGCTAGTATCGTCCCACTCGGGTCCATTCCCCCCACGACAAACCACCCGCGATACGCGTTCGGCCCATCGACATACCCCAGCGGATCGCGGCCAATGAACCGCCCATGCGTCGCGTCGTACATGCGAGCCCGGTAGTACATCAGCCCGGTTTCGCCGTCGTGCTCTCTCCCTGTGAAGCCAATCGCGTTGCCGATCCAACTGGTGTTCCCGGACGCACCCGCCGCGGCGGCGCCGGTGGGGACTGTGGTCCGGGCAGTGCCGGTGGCTGCGAAGACGCTGCGCGTCCCGTACGGCGTGTAGGCGTACAGCTCCACTGTCGCTCCGGCCGAGTTCGTCACCGCCTGCACGTCGAAGTTGTTCGAGTGGTGCAAGTACACCCGCTCGCGAGTTCCCGCCGCGGAGGCCCCCAAGGCAGTGCGGTCCTCCAGCAGCAGTGGCTCATCCACATAGCTGCCATACACCCAGTTCCGCAGCGGACTCGTCAACGCCGCCGTCGACAGATATTCCGCGACGACTTGACCCATGCCCGCCTCCTCGCGCGGCACCATGACAAACGTCCGGCTGGTCCCCGCAGTTACCACCGTCTTGAGCACCCGCCGCCCCAACGCATCATACCCGTAGGTGTGCGTCCCGACGACCGCCAGAGGCGGCTTGTGCCTCCGCAGTCACTGCGTTCCGCTCCGGCGAGTTGGCATCGCCATTGTATTCGCGACGACTTGGTGGCCGGAGCCGACCAGTTACCCTTGTTGTTTCAGGTAATCTCGCCGCGCCTCCGTCGCTTCGGCATCGAATCTCTCCTCGCCCACACCAGGCTGTCGAAATTCTCATACCGCTGGGATCGGCGTACGCGCAGCACGCCACAGACCGGCAGTGCGTTTCTCGTCGACCGAGTGGATCGCATCGGCGATTTCGATCCGGGCGGAATCGCATTTACAGTATTCTCCCGCCGTCCGCACTCCACCATCAGGGTGAGCGGAAGAATTGGCCATTCTGGCGATCATCAAAGTGGACAAAAACCATTTACAATCGCAGGTTGCTTTGGGTGAAATCACCGCATACCATCGCGAAAAGGTCGCGCTCCTCCAGAGATGGGCGCTGGGTGAGTAAGGCTCAGAGTCTGCGAAGAGGGCGATAGCAGATGATCGGTTTACGGACCAGAATGCTGGCCGCAGGCGCGGCGTGTCAATTGGCGATGTGCTGGGGTTGCGGGGAGAGTCCGCCGCCGCTTTCGCCGTCCCCTCCGATTTCGACGGCCGATCGCGATGCCGAGGCGCGTCAGCGTGCGGAGCAAGCCGCCGCAAACACTCCGCCGCCTCTGGCCGAGGCGGTTCCGGCCGCGGTCCGTCCACAAGAGTCCTGGCAACGCCACCTGGACGAATGGCTGGCCCGCCCGAAGGTCACTCTGTCTGACACAGCGGCAAAACTGGCACTGATGCGTGAAAACGGTCCGGTAGCCGTCTATGGATTGGCTTCGGGAGCGGTGGACCGCGAGCTTGCTCGACCCGCAGCGATCGCCCAGTCTGTGGACTTCAATGACGACGAATCGCTCTTGGCTGGCGGCTTCGCAGATGGCAGCCTTCTTGCGTGGCCTGCGTCCGCGGGCGGGGCTCGACTGGACGTCTTTGCCCAAGAGGAGTTGCAGTCCGTGGCGGGAGCACAGGCGTATTCCCGGCCCGGAACTGCCGTCTCTTCGGTGCACTGGATGCCTCTGAGCCAACAGGTGCTCGGAGGATATGAAGACGGCACGGTGTCCTTGTGGCGCTATCCACAGCGTCGCCCGTTTGACGTGACATCCATGCCCAACCTCGTCGTGAGTTCTGCCGCGGCGCCCGATGGTTCCGTGCTGGCGTTTGGCGACGCGAGCGGGGGGCTGGTCCTGTTTGACAGCGACTTGAAAGAGGTGAAGACGAATCTCCGCCCCATGGCGGGTGCGGTTTCAGCCATTGATATTGCACCCGCCGCCGACGGCGTGATGCTGACTGCCGACGATCGCGGCGGTGTGAGAGTCTTCACAACGGCCACCGGCCGGATCCTGACGGAACACAATCTGCATGAAGGAAGCGTGCTGGGCGCGGCGCTGGTAGATGGCACCGGCCGGCACGTGACGTTTGGGGGGGACGGAGTGTTGCGTTTGTCGCAACTCACCAGCGCCAATCCGCCGCGACAGTTTGCCGATCTGTCCGCAGAGATTCGATCGATGGTGGCAGTGAAGGGTGGGTTTGTTGCGGCCTTGGATGGAGGCGGATTTGCCTACTGTGATGCGAAGGGGTCCGTCGCGCCGCTGAAGCTGCCGGCCGGATTGAAGCCGACTGCCATTGCCGGAGCCTCCGACCGCGATCTGCTGGTGGTGGGCACGGCGGCGGGGACAATCATGCGGTTTGACCTGTTGGGGAGCCGAGTTGTCGACGAAGTCCCGCTCCAGAAGACGCCGATTGAACACCTGGCAGTCGACGCTCGAGGGACGCGCGTCGTCGCCGTGGGATCGAGTGGGGTTCCGTCGTTTTACGACTTTGAACATCCCGTTCAACCGATGATGCCGCTGGTTGCCACGTCCGCGGACGGGAGCCTGGCAGCCTTCGTCAGTGATAGCGGTGAACTTGAGATCGTCAGCTTGACGACCCGGCAACCCGTCAAACGCCTGTCGGTTCCCGAGGGAGATCGTCGGCTCTACTCCTTTTCGGCCGACGCCGCTGCGGTCTTTGCTGCGGACGCAGTGGGGACAATACAGCGCTGGTCCATTCGGGACGGAAAGGCGAACCCGCCATTCAAATTGTCTGAGCCCGCCGTATCCATCGCCGGAATGCCCGGGCAATCCAGCGTGGCGGTGCTGACCGCCAGCGGCAGAGTCATCGTTGTCGATTTCGGCGGTGAGGCGACAACGGGCCAGCCAGGCGCCCGCGAAAATCTGCTGGGATCGGTGTCCGGTCCCATCGGTTTGACCGCGCTGCCAGATGGCCGCATCCTCGTGGCGACGGCGGCGGGAATTGTGGGTCCCTCCCAGCAGTTTAGTGCCGAAACGCCCATGCTGCTCCCGACGTCGGAGCCGCTGACCCGGTTTGCGTCGACCACTGAGCGAAATCTGATTGCGATCGCTGCCGGGCACCAGGTGACTTGCTTCAACATCGCAGCGAGCGAACCCATCTCACTATGGACGCAAACGCTGCCGGCAGACGTCTCAGATCTGCAGTTTTCGCCCCTGCGATCGCTGGTGATTGGCGTTGCTGGCGCACCCGGACAAGTGGCGGCTGAACTCACGGGGGAGATCATCAAAGTTCAAGCCGACGATGGTTATCGCAGTGATCATGTGACTGTTGACCCGCGCGGCGAAATCGTCAGCGGTTGGATTGACTCTGGTCAGTCGCGAGGGGTGCGCGTCAACATTCCGGAGAGTGATGTGGCGACAGACGTCGATGAGATGCGGCTGGCCATTTCATCGGACGGTGGGCGATTGGCCGTGGGCACGGGGAAGGGGCGGACGTTGGTGTTCGATGTGGAGCGGCTTGCCGAACGAGCGTCGCTCTTGCTGACAGGGTCCGGCCCTGCTGCGGTCATGTTCTTGGCCGACTCTCACGACTTATTTGTGTTGGCGAAGGACGAACTCATTCGCCAGAACAAGGACGCTCCTCAGGCGGCGTTGCGCACAAGACTTGCCTCGGCGGGCACGGCCCTGTTCCAGGATCGTGCCGGGGCGCGGCTGGCCGTCATCGGCGGCAGAGCGGTCACCGTGTTCGACGCATCCTTACTCATTAAGATGGAACAACTTGGTGCCGCCACGGACTCCCCGGTGCAAGGGCTGCAGTTTTCCGGCCCTGATCGGGTGCTGATGGCGGATGGAACCGGGCGCGTCACGCAAGTGGCTCTCGGCACCGAGCGGGTTGTCCAGGCCCACACCACGGGTCTCGCGTTCGGAGCGACGCCAGATGGACAGTGGCTACAGACATCCGGGGTGGACGGCACGGTCGCGTTCTGGCGGAACGATCTCTCCCTCGTGGCGACACAGGAGTTGGTCGATGGCAACATGACAGCCTGGCACGCGACACCCGATCCCTCCATCGCGGTGGGTGTCATTCAAAAACCGGGCGCCACAGACGCGAAAGTCGTCAAATGCAATCCCAAGGCGGGGACTGTCGACAGCGAATTGATGACCACGGCGGCCGATCCCCTGGTCGCCGTGAACGGAGACGGAACAACCGTGGCCATCGTTGACGGATCGGCGGCAATCCGGTTGATTTCCACGAAAGATGGCCGGGGCGTTGAGAATCTTGGCGGCCTGCCAAGTCGGCCGGTCAAGATCTGGTTTGCGCCCTTTCAGGAGGGTCTGCTGATTCTGGATCAGAATCGGTTTCTGCAGATGGTTCCTCGGAATTCGCTCGGTCAATTTGCGATTCACTCGTCCGCCGTGACCGCCCAGGCCGTCGCGCCGAGCGGACAGGTTGCGGCCGCCGGTGCCCGCGACGGGGGACTGAGTCTGTTTGAGCCTGAATCGGGGAAAATGTTTCATACGCTGCAGGGGCACAGCACTCCGATCCTGAAGATTGTTTTCTCTCCCGACGGGACCTATCTCGCCAGCAGCGATGCCAAGGGCGAAGTCCGCATTTGGCCGTTGAGCCCGATGAAGTTTGATGGCACGGCGCTGTCAACACAATTGATCCTGAGTCACCCGAAACCTGTTTACAGCCTGACTTGCGTCGAAGGCGGAAAGCATCTGTTGACCGGTTCGACAGACGCGATGCGGGTCTGGGATCCATTGGGGGCGCGCGAGCTGGAACGGTATGTGGAGACGTCGGCTCTGGTGGCTGTCGGGGCCAATCCGGAAGGGACTGAATTGGTCACTTGCTCTG
>JBGSIP010000426.1:0-3981 GCA_041742495.1 Planctomycetaceae bacterium | reverse complement strand
CGGCCTGGCGCTGATGCGGATGTTGTTGCCCGCCACGCTGTTGTTCACGTTTGCCATCCGCTGGCAGTTTGCCCGCGAGCTGTATTCGCGCGATGGTGCCCCGGCTCCGCTGACAGACGCCTTTGGTCAGTACAACGCGCTCCCCATCTTTGATGGCTGGCTGGCGGTGGCCCTGTTTACCCTGCTGGGGGCAACGCTATTCGGTGCCATGATTGGGTGGAAAACCCGCTGGTGTCTGTGGCTGACGCTGGTGTTGTATACCTACTTCACGCTGGTCGATTCCCTGGGCACTGTGACCAAGTACACAGTGATTGCCAGTCACCTGTTGTTGCTGCTGGCCCTGTCCGATTGCGACCGCGTGTGGTCGGTGGATGCGTGGCTGGCCCGACAGAATGGTCAGCCGCTCAATCCGCTGGGGCTGGCGTGGCCACGGCGACTCGCGCAACTACTGATCGGAATTGTCTACTTTGGAGCCGCGGCGACCAAGATTCATACCGCTACCTATTTCAGTGGTGATCAGTTGCGATTCTGGATGGCCACCGGGGTGAATGGCGACAATCCCGTCGGCGACTATATGACCGGGTTCCCGGCCTTGATTGCCCTGATGTGTTACGTCGCGTTTGCGTGGGAAGTGACGTTCTTGTTTGTGGTCTGGAATCGTCTGGGCCGACGCATCGGCATCGGCCTGGGACTGGTCTTCCACGGCATGACGACACTGACGCTCGGCTTGTGGGCGTTTCCCTTTGTCTGTTTTGCGGCGTACATGGCCTATGTCGAGACGCACGATGTCACCTGGTGTCGGCGTCAACTGCACCGCTGGTGGCCGCGGCCATCAGCGTTTGGAGCCCTGTTCGAGACTCCCCGACAGGCGTCCGACTGGTTGGTCGGAACTCTCAACTACGGTTTTGTCGGCTTTTGTCTGCTGGTCGTGACGGGGGGAGTGTTGCTGGAGCATCAACTCGATCTGTATGGCGTGCGCAGTGCTGCGGGCCGTCCGCAGTTGCGTGAACTCAACCAGGACCAGGTGGCCGAGATGTTGCGCGGGAATCGCCCCGTTCATCAGGCCGATCACGTGTTTTCGTTCCACGTGGGCCGCCAGTCACTCGCGGGGAGCCTGCTGCCGTGCGACGAACGGTTTCGCGTGGGCGAAACCATCTACGCCCAGGCGCACCTCATTCCGCCTCACGGCGACATGTTTGTGGAGTGCAATCTGCATCGCGCGGACGGGACGCTGATTGATCAGGTCGGTCAGGTGGTGCCCCGGGAATCGTTCCGCGCGGACTTTGTGTACTACCTGACGGGCTGTGTGCAGGCCGGTGACTACGAACTGGAGTTGCGCTGCAACGGCACCCGTGTCACCTCGCACACGCTCACGGTGCTGCCGGAAGCGGGTTCGGCGGTGGAGCCTGTGGCGCAGGTGTTGGGGAATTGACGCCTGAGAGCGCGGAGTCCGTGAGCACCGGTTTGATTTCCAGCCAGACGGGTGTATTCAAGGGGGGCACGCGCTGGGGATGGGCTTCGTATCCCGGCGTCCCAGTGGCGGAACTCGCTTCGGCCACATCGATCATGGCCGATGAAAAATTGGCGACGCAGATATAGTCGCCGGCCTGCGCGTGATAGATCGTGGTTTTTGTCCGCTCGTCCACTTCCAGGCGGCTGCCGGCAAACACAAACTCTGCCTGCATGGGCTGGGGTTGCGACGCGGTGAAGAATCGCTGCACTGCCGCCTGAAACGCCGTGTCGCCGCTGAGTTTGAGCAGTGCATCACGCTGCTCGGCAGACATGATCCCGCGGAACAGTAGTTCCTTGAACTCGGCGTCGAATCGCAGGCCACCCTCCTCGGGGAGTTTCAGTCCGGCAGGCAAACGCTCCATTGGCTCGACCTGATATGAGCCGGTGAGGGTCCGCATCCAGTCGCGGGCGGGGGCCCGCTGCAGTTCTCCCTGGGCGTTTTCCCAAATGACCGTCAGCTCGAGCGTGGTCCCCTGCGGGGGGACAAATTCCGGAGAGAACTGGACGGGCTGGCCGGGCTTGGCTCCCAGGGCCAACAACCCGCCATGCAGCGTATAAGCCGGGGCTGTGGTCGCCAGGATGGACTCGTGCAGTTTCCCTTCGGCACTCGTTAGCAGCATTTCCAGCGGGCCTTCCTGCAGGCAGACCACCGTCGCGACCAACAACCGCCCCCCCTGTTTGTCGAGCACGGCATCCGCCGTCGGTGTGAGTGGCGTGCCGCCAGGGCAGACCTTCTTCAACAAGGGTGCGGTTAGCAGTTGCAGCTTTTGTTCGGGAGTCAAATTGGGATCAAGGGCGGGTGTGGCCTGAGCCGGCGGCTGTCCTGCCGGGACGGGGGGTTGCGCGGGCACCGACCAGCCCACGCACAATTCGACCATCACCACAGCCAGCCCCAGGATTGAGAGTCGCAAGATCGAAGCGGGCATTTCGAACACTTTCTGGCCAGAACACTGCGTCGAGAGTTCAGCAAGCATGCCGCCGTGGCGGCGAGACCGGGGAAAAAATGGGAACCCGTCCACGGGCAACAAAACCTCCGCGGCCACCCGTCTTGGGGAACTGGTCAACGATCACGGCCGCGGCCGATCCAAGCGGTCGAGCCGTTCTTCCAGGGCGCGGGCGAACGCGCCCCACGCTCCGCTTCCCCACAAGATGATACGCACCTCCAGTGGACTCGCGATGCCGGCCAGGGTGGCGAAAATTGTGTCAATCGTCACTTGGGCCGCCTGATCCATGGGAAATCCATAGGCGCCGGTGCTCAGCGCTGGCAGTGCGACGCTGCGGCACTTGAGCTCAACCGCCAGTTGCAGCGATTTCCGGACGGCACCGGCCAACTGCTCCGCCTCTGCCGATCGCCCCCCTTGCCAGACGGGACCGACCGCGTGGATCACGAATCGGGCAGGCAATCGGCCAGCCGTGGTGGCGACCGCCGTGCCGGTGGGAGTCCCCTGCGGGAATCTCCTGCGGAGTTCTTCCAGCACAGCCGGTCCCCCAGCCTGATGCACGGCTCCATCCACGCCGCCCCCACCCGCCAAGGCCGCGTTTGCAGCCGTCACAATGGCGTCCACGGTTTGTTGCGTGATATCGCCGTCGATCAGTTGGACGGTTGACGCATTGATGGTGGCTTGCATCTGCGACTTCGAGCCTCGCAGCGGTGAACTTGGCAGCGGATCTTGCGGTGGAAACAGGAGCCCAGGAATGATTCCTGGCGGACGGTATCGTCGGGGGCAATTGTCCGTAGAATACGCGACGGCGGGTCGGAATCCGATCGTGGCGGTCCTGTAGCGGGCGTCCGCTCGACGGTGTCCGCGACCACAGCCTCCGGTGCGCTGGCGGCAAACGTCCGATGGCGGGTTGTTGGCGCGGCGTAAATGTTGTCTCCCCTCACAGCAGTGCTTCAAGGACCGATGACGGTGGCGCGGCAGCGTGTCGAAACCTACGCGCAGGCAGTTGACTTCATGCTGGGTCGACTGAATTTCGAGCGTGTGTCGTCGGGACAATACACTTCGGAAGATCTGAAGCTGCATCGCATGGGGGCGCTGCTCGCGGCGATGGGGCATCCCGAGCAGCAGCTCACCGCGGTCCATGTCGCGGGCACCAAGGGCAAAGGTTCCACCTGTGCGCTGGCAGCGGCCATGCTGCAGGGTCTGGGGCACCGCGTGGGGCTGTTTACGTCACCCCATGTGAGTCGCTTTGAAGAGCGATTTCTGGTCGACGGTCGGCAAGCCCGCCCAGAGGTTGTCGTTTCGCGGCTGCAGACCCTGATTGATCGCGTCGATCCCATCGATCCGACGCTGCTGAACGAAGCGACCTTTTTCGAACTGGTGACCGCACTGGCCTGGTGGCATTTTTTGCATTCGGGAGTGACCTTCGCCGTGCTGGAGACCGGTCTGGGGGGATTGCTCGACACCTCCAATCTATGCCGGCCCGGAGTCACTGCGGTCACGCGCATTGGTCGCGATCATTGCCGTG
>JBGSIP010000425.1:0-3574 GCA_041742495.1 Planctomycetaceae bacterium | reverse complement strand
TTTGCGGAACTCGCCGGGAGTTTGCCCGGTGTACCGTTTGAATGCGACGGCCAGGTAGTCCGGATGACGAAAGCCGCTCCGCTCTGCGACCACGGGCAGGGGCAAGTCGGTTTCGCGCAATAACTGCTTCACGCGGTCCATGCGCAGCCGTTCAATCTCCGCGTGCGGCGTGCGTCCCAGATAACGGCGAAACTTCGATTCGAGCATCCGGCGCGAAATCGAGATCCGTTCCAGAACATCCTGCACATTGATGCCTTCCAGCGCCTTGTCGCGGATATAGCGAATCGCGTCCGCCACGTCTGGATCTTCAACCGCCAGTACGTCCGTGGATTGCCGCTCGGCGATGCCCAAGGGTTCGATCAACAAGCCATGCTGCTGAGTCGGCTCGCCGGACATCATTGCGTGCAGCAGGCGGGCTGCTTCGTAACCCGTGCGATAGGTATCCGGAATCACGCTCGACAAGGGGGGCGTGCACAAATGACACAACTGCTGATCGTTGTCCACGCCGAGCACAGCCACTTCGTCGGGCACCCGGAGATTGAGTTCGGAACAGGCATCCAGAATCTGCTGGCCGCGAATGTCGTAGCAGGCCATGATGGCGATCGGCTTGGGCAGTTCGGTCAGCCAGCGCAGCAGATGTTCGCGTTCCCGGGTCCACGAATAGCCCGCCGTTTGTTTCCAGACCGACTGGTGGACGTGGCACTTCACTCCGGCCGCGGCGGCGACTGCACAAAAACGCTGCTCTCGCCCGCGCGACCACGGAAAATGGGGTTCGCCAGAAAACGCCAACTCCCGAAAACCTCGTTCCAACAGATGTGCCGCGGCCATCTCTGCGATGCGAACGTCGTGCGTTTCGACCCACGGAATCTCAGCAATCAGACGGGCCGAACTCACGTCCACTGTCGGTACGCCCAAGGTGGTGACCGCCGCAGCAATCGCGGGAGTTTCGATGCGGGCAATCATGCCGTCACCGCGCCAGCGCTTCAGCCAGGTCGGAGGGGGGGCACCGCGCTCTTGCTCAGGGACGTAAATCGACCACAGTTCATGCTCGCGCTGCCAGCCGATAATGCCATCGAGGAGCCCACGCGCATACGAGTTCGATGTCTCGATCAACAAGGCTACAGCATGTCGGTTTCGCGCAGTCATGTGGCTTCGCACTCTCCCAGAGCCCAGTTCAGAATCTGAGCGTCGAGCCAATATCCATCTTCGATGCACTTTAGCGATGCACGATACCCCACATGGCCTCCGCCGGAAACCATCTGGACCCGAACGTCCTGTGACCACGGGTGCCGCGGCTGCAGGATCATGTCCGGCGGAACGAGGGGATCGTCGACGGAGGTCAGAATCTGTGTGGGGACGCTGATTGCGGCGAGAAACTGGTCGGCACTGGTCCGGGCGTAATATTCCGCGGCATCAGTAAACCCGTTCGCCACCGACGTATAGCACTCGTCCAGCTCAAACAGCGTCCGGGCCCGCCACACCTTTGGATTTAACCACAGATCGGGGCGCACGACCTGCCGCTGCTTCAGTTGGCTTTGCAGTCGACGCACAAAATACTGATCATATCCCCAGTTCCAAGGGCGTTTCAACAGCTTCACGCTACGTGCGAGATCCATCGGCGGATTGACGGCCAGTGCAGCCCGCAGGCAGGCGGAGACGCGTTCTGGGTGCTCTCCCAGATACTTCAGCAGAATATTAGCGCTGAGCGACATCCCGCACACCGCCAGCGGAGCCTGCCCGGTGGTGGCGCAAATGGCATCGATCGCGGCTGCCAGATCAGCGGAGCATCCTGCGTGATAGGGCAGACGAGCCAGCGCCGTGCCGCTGCCGCAGCCGCGCAGATCAAGGCGGAAACAACGGACGTTCTGTGCGGAGAACTTGTGGCTCAGCCGTTGCAGCAACGGACTGGCATGACTGCCACACAGTCCATGCAACAGCAGGACCACCGGCCGGGTGGGAGTCCACTCCGCCGGGCAATCGTCGTGCAATACCAGGGCATCGCCGTCCGGTAGCGCTACCTGCTGCTGACGAGCCTGATAGCGGCCCAAGGAGCGATGTCCCACCCCTGCCCACAGCGTTTGCAAATGTCCGTTACACAGCCACCACGGGGCTCGAAACGTCAACCGGGAAACCGTCATTGGTCCAGCAGTCCTCACGGCAGAGAGGAGGTCGGGTGTCGGGTGCTCGCCGGCGATTGCCGTGGGACGCGCGACGACAGGCTCAAGGGGCGAGGTTGGGTTCAACGGCCACCTCCTCGCGCGCACCCGGTGACGGCTTCCGCAGATCGTCCCCGCGACCCGTAGCCCAGCGATTGAGGGCTTCCAGTCGCTTCTGCCCCGCCACGAAGTAGGCCGTGGGCATTCGTTGCAGTTGCTCGGCGTAGCGCGCTTGTCGGGCCGCAGACTGGCCGGCGACGGGGACAAACCAGCCTTGCCGCTGCATTTCGTCTAACAGCCAGTCAGTCAACAACTGATGTCCCTCAATCGAAGGGTGAACATGATCGAGGAACCAGTCTGGTCCCGCAATTCCCTCGGCGCTAGCTGCCGCAAACAAGGCCGCGGCATCGACGAGTGGCACGTTCTCGCGGCGGGCGACAGACCGCACCGCCCCTTGAATGTCTGTGGTAGCGCGCAACGGACACGCGTCCAGATCGCGCGCCAGCACATAACCCTCGTGTGCCGCAGCAAAGTTCGCTCGGGCATCGGCTGATTGAGCCGACACATAAACCTCATTGGCCGCAGTCGTCTGTTCCGCCAGCACGACCGGTTCCGACTTGAACGGTGGGCAGTCACGCAGCCGACAGGCGGGCACGCACAACAACAGCGGCACACCGGCAAGCCGGCAGTCAGCGGACATCGCCGACAGATTCTGCTCGAATTCTGCCACGGTCAAGGCCCGCTCGTCCTGATCGAAATGATAGTCCGCCAAAGCCCCCTCCTGGTCTAGCAGTGCGTCCACTTCGGCGGGCAGAATTTCTCGCGGTGTGGCCACTGCAGGTTGCCCCTGTGCCGATCGCATCGCATGGCGCAGCAACTGAAACGTTCGCAATTGACTGGCCGCAGCAATCCATCGTGACGTCATTGCGTCTCGCTCTCGCAGATCGGCAAATGTGCGTTGCTCCAGAAACTCGTTGTGGCCGGTGTACACAATCACCAAATCAGGCTGGTACCGCAGCACTTCGCGGAGAATGGGAACCAGCCGATAGCTGGCGTAGGAGATGCCGCCGCAATTCACGCAGTTCCACACGAACCGGGGGTCTTCCGCATTGAGGCTCTGTTCCAGCCATGAACTGAACGCGGTTTCGATCGTAAACGGATTCCCTTGTACCGTGGAGCCCCCCAGCACAAAGATCCGGAACTCATTCTCGGGTTTCACGGCCAGAAACGATTCCGGCCGAAAGTAGGCCTGCCGTGACTTGGGGATTTCATGCCGCGTTCCGGACGCGTCTGTCACGAAGAGGGGTCGAATCTCCGCAAAACCGGCGAGTGGATCATCGCCGGCTCCCGCTGCACTCCAACCGCTGGCCCACGACACCAGCTCAAACAACAGCAGTGGCAACAGCGACAGGCAGACC
>JBGSIP010000424.1:0-15042 GCA_041742495.1 Planctomycetaceae bacterium | reverse complement strand
TCAAGGCCTTGGCCCGTTGTGCGCGGACGGCTGCCGACTCGGACGTGGAGCGATCCTCGCTGGACCACAGCCAACGCAGCTCGCTGAAGTCGATCTGGCGAATCTGCTCGAGCAACCCCTCCCGCTCCGCTGCCGACAATTCGTCCCAGAACTGGACCAGATGTTCCTGCCCGTACTCTTGGAGTCGACTGCGGACGGCCGACGGAATGCCTGAATTCATCTCGTGTCAACACCCGTTGATGCGTGAAGGGGAATCCGCTGGCATTTTAGCGGCAAGCGGCTCCAAATGCTGGGCTGAACCGCGCCGACCGAGGTTTCCCGTCCCGAGAGGCTGGCAGAACCCGTGCAATTTGCCCGACTGCACCTCTCCAACCGGCGCAGATCTCTCCGCGGTCTGCAGTGCGGCGACTGTGAGGGGCTGTGGCCCGCGGGGGAGTCTCACGACCAACTCGTTCGCCGATACCAGGTGCGCTAGCGGTGACGAATCCAGAGTCCCGCGCTGTAGATCACAACGACGGCCGTCACGGCGATACCAAACCGCAGAATCCAACGACCTTTGGCTTCGGACTGCAACGCGACAATCTGGGCCACCACGCAGATGAATGCGCACAGCGCCAACTTGTACCAGGCCATCCCCACCACGCCCCAATGGAACAGCACAAAGCGGGCGACCGGGTTCGCTTCGTGAAACGGACCAGCAATCAGCAGCTTGACCGTCATCAAGATGTCCAGGAGGCTGATGAGCAGAAACAGGGCTGTCTCATGCTCCAGAGGAAGTCGTCGCGCCAGCAGGGACTTGGCGGGGGGAGCCACCGTGGGTCGTGGCAGTGTCACCCGCGGAGGGGACTCGCGACGCAACGCAAATGTTTCGACGTGGTCCGGCCCCGCAGGCACCGGGAACGATGCGGCTGGGTCCGGCGAAGCAGAACCGGAGCGGTCAGGCGAGGGGGCAGCCGGTTCAACCATTGCGGAACACCTCCGGCCCAAACTCATTTCAGAACCCGTGCCATTCCGCTCATCAAATCCAGCCGTTCCATCACCGTCTCGCGCCCTCTGCCGACCGGGCGCGGTGACCAACCGTGGCCAAAGAGTCGGCCAGGCATTTCATCGCCCGGCCGATCAGGTGACGGACTGGTCGGGACTGACAGCGGGCGGGGATTCGCCCGTCGCAGGCGGGCTGGCTGCCGAGACACGGAAAGCGTCTGTTTGCTGCTCAAAGGCTGCTTCGCGACAGACCACGCGGTACATCGCCACCCCCAACACGCCAAACAGGGCTGCCGGGACGCTCAACATCAGGGCGATGCTGGCCGCATAGGCCTGTACCACCGGATTCGGGGCTGCGTTCTCGGCAGCCGTCTTGCACATCGGGCACGCAATCACAGCGTCAGCGTTCAAATACACGACTACTACGGCAAGGCAAGCCAGGACTAGCGAGCGCGATTTCACGATGAATTCCTCAGGCAGGCTCTCCGGGTCGTCGGCCACGGTCGGCGACCCGGCCCTGCGATCAGCGCTTTTCAGGCGACCGGCCAGTGATACAGCATGCCATAAATGACCACGCCTGTCACGGAGACATACAGCCAGACTGGAAATGTGACCATGGCCCAGGCTCGGTGACTGGACCACGCCCGGCGCATCCCCTTGACGATGGTCACCAGCGCCAGCACCGGCACTGCCATTGCCAGGATGACGTGCGTCAGCAAGATCCCCAGATAGATCATCTTCGCAACTCCAGTCCCCTGAAACGGCCGTGACAGCCCGCCGGAAAAGTGATGCAGGGCCGCGTGATACGTCAAATAGCAGCCCAGAAAGGCGATCGAAATTCCCAGTACCGACAACATGACCTGTTGATGGGCCAGGTATTTGCGCTGCTTGACCATCAGCAGTCCCAGACACAATCCGAGCGTCGCCAGACCGTTGAGCGTCGCATTGACCGCGGGGAGTCGCAGTGCCCAGGCGGGGGCCGTTGCATTGATGCGGGCAATGGTCTCCAGAGGGGTTTTCCCCGGGACGGCTGGTACCGGAGGACTCTCTGCTACCGGAGGACTCTCTGCGGCCGGGGGACTGGCATCCGGGGAAGTCTCTGCCGGGACATCCGCCTGCGTCTGCACCATTGAAACTGGCCGAATCAGCAGTGGATCAGCCGGTCGTGCGGATGACGGGCGTCGATCGGTGGTCGCTGTGAACGTAACTTTTGTGTCGGTTGCTGTGTCGGTCGTCAGGTCGGTCGCAGCGCTTCCGTCGGATGAGCTGCCGCCCTCTGTGGACTCCCGCGGGACGGCACGAAAGAACTCATGCGCCGGGGGCGTCGGGCGTTCTCCCGCAAGCACCTTACGCAGCGTCACCAGATCGGGATCGTGCGTCCCCAGATAGGAACCGACCACACGGCCTTCCGCGTCGATGTGAATCAGCCGATTCGAATGGGCAAATTCGTACCCTTCACGATCGCTGACGCCGGCCTCCACGGCCTGATTGAAGGTCGAGCGGATCAATCCGTAAATTGTCTCTTGGGGTCCGGTCAGAAACAGCCATTTCTCAGCATCGGCCCCAAAGACATTCGCATAAACCTGCAGCCGTTCGGCAGTATCCCGGGCAGGATCGACGGTGATGGTCACAAATCGCACCGGCAGGTCGGCACATTCGCGAGACAGTTTGCTAACCCGCGCGGTGAGCTGCGGGCACGACTCTGCACAATACGTGAACACAAAATTGACGACCCACGGTTGCCCTTTAAGGTCTTCCGCGGTCACCGTTTTGCCGCTGCGTTCCGTCAATTCAAAGGGGGGCACAAACACCGGTTCCAGGCGAAACTCGGCCTGCTCCAGTGGCGTTTCGAGCGCGGGAATCAGCGGCGCTGGCGGGGGAGCTTTGAGCGTCGACCAGATCATTGCAGCCGCAATCACCAGCGACCACATCACGCCCCCCCAGATCCAGCAGAGAGCCTGCCCGGTGGTGAGCGTGGGGAAGTCAGTCGCGTTACTGCTCGGTTTCGTCATGAGTCAAAGTCTGCTTTCTGCGGTCGTGGCACAGACGTCACAGGAGTCCCGAGAACGAACCGACTGTCCGTCCGGCACGGCGGCAAGAACGTTTTTCAGAATTCTAGGCCGGATGACTCCCGTTGGGGAGTTCACCCGCCTGCGACGCTCCGCCGCACAGGACTCTCAACCGGCATCGCGGAGGCCCCCGGCGGTCCGGGAAATCCTGCTGCTGAGGCACTGAGCAGCGAACTCTGTGTCTCCTGCCAACAACTTGACCTCAGCGGGCGTTCTCGACCATCGGTCTGGACGTCAGCCCGACCGCGACAATCGTCAGACCGGCTGCAAAACCGGTGAGGATCAGCCAGCACACCCACAGAGGAGGGGGAGCCGCGGCCGCCTGAGCGTCCACGGTGGCGAACATCAACCGCTGCAGGGCCGCCACACCGTAGCTCAGCGGATTGACTTTCATCACCCAGTACAGCCAGCCCCCCGGTGGCGGCGGAAAGAATGCCCCGGAAAGCAGCCACATCGGCATCAGAAAGACGCTCATGATGGCGTGAAACCCCTGGGTCGATTCCATCGGCCAGGCCAGCACATAGCCCAGGCCTGTCAGTGTGTAGGCCAGCAGCAGCAGCGTGAGCACCAGACCGGGCAGCCGCTCCGGGGAGAGCCAATCCATCACGGCCGGGCCAATTCCGGCGAGCCCCATCACGATCGCAATGACCAGAAACAGCCCGACTTGTGTGAGGGCAAGACCGGTTCCGCCCAGCAGTTTCCCCGCGACGATGACCAGCCGTGAAACCGGGGCCACCAGCACCCCCTGCAGAAAACCGTCGCGCCGGTCTTCGATGATCGAAATCGTCGAAAAAATCGCGGTGAACAGGATGATGAGGGCCGTCACGCCGGGCAGAAAATAGAGTTGATACGACAAGTCGGCCGGAGCCCAGGCAGGCGCTTGAAACGTGGTTCCCAGCCCGGAGCCAAACAACACCCAGAAAATGGTGGGTTGACCAATCGCCCCGATGAGTCGAGTACGCTGGCGAAAAAACCGGGCCAACTCTCGCCACGCCAAGCCAAGGATGGGGCCCATCAGCCCGGTCTGCACGTCTGCCGTCATGGTGTCAGTCATCCGCCCCGGGGTGGTGAACGGGAACAAAGACAGGGCGACCCCGGCGCGCCGCTCACAGAGTCTGGCAGATTGCCGTGCGTTTCCGCCACCCTCGGGGTCGCGCCCCCATTCGTCATGTGGTGCCGGCTGATCGAAACAGGCGGCTCGCAGCCGGGCACCACCCTGCCGTTCGGGGCAGCTACCCGTAGTACGGACCGTTTGCTAGACTTCCGCGCTTGTGACGGCGCGCCGGGAGTGCCCGGCTTTGGCTCCATGTTTCGGCACTGCATGGAGTTGGCGATGACAGAATCCGGCTCCATCGCTCGGCTGAGTCACCACAGTGGTGACTCGCAGTGGGTGCTTCAATTCGCCGGATGAGCCCATCTCCGGAAGGCTGCGATCGAGGGATCGAGTGGAGTTTTGTCGATGCCGCGTTTGACTCAGGCGGACCTGAAGAACCTCAATCAGAATTTTGAACCTCGCTCTCCCGAGGAACTGATTCGCTGGGCCTACTCCGTGTTTGGCGGGCGACTGGCTGGACTTTCGGCCATGCAACAGGCTGGCTGCATGATTGCGCACATGATCTCGCAATTGCAGGTGCCGATCCCCATCCTGTTTGTCGACACGGGAGTCAATTTTCAGGAAACACTCGATACGCGCGATCGGCTGATGGGCGAATATGGTGTGCAGATTCGCACGCTTCACCCGCGTCAAACCATGGCGGAACAGACCGCCGAGCATGGCGTGTTGTATTTGACGGTGGATGGGCAGAAGCAGTGTTGCCACGTGCGCAAGGTAGAACCCCTGCGGGCCGTTTCCGGGGAATACGACGCCCTGCTGGGTAGCCTGCGTCGCGCGGAAGGTGGCAAACGGGGAAACACCCCCATTCTGTCTCTCGATCTGGAAAACAACTGCCTGCGCATCAATGTGCTGGCCAATGTGGACGACGATGCCTTTGAAGCCTATTTGAGCGAGCATCGCGTGATCACCAATCCGCTGCACGAGCAGGGATTTACCACCATTGGCTGCAATCGCTGCACCACGCCCGTGATGCCGGGAGAACCGGCACGCGCGGGGCGCTGGCGGCATCTGGGGCCGTGGTCGATGTATTGCGGAATCAATCCCACCGATCTGATGGAGGCCAGCGAGCAGTTTATCGATCTGCCACAATCGCTGATTGATCGCATCCTGGGATTGGAAAGCGACTTCGCGATCTGATCTGTCGGCACGCAAACCCTCGAAGCCAAGTTCGCCGAGCAAAGTCTGCGGCGCAGGCTCCTGCTCCACGGCGCGACGTTCGCCCTCCCCGAGTGGCATGCTGTTTGCGTCTGGAATTCTCGGACAAAACTGTCGGCGACGCAGAGCGTTTCCCCGTCGAGAGATTCAGGGGTGCCGCCGATCCGCGTCGGTGTCTGGGCGACCAACGTGGTGGCAGGCACGCCGATTGCCGTCCCTGCACGGCCAATGAGAGGGAGAACAATCACCGTGATACCGGCCACAACAGACAAGACCAAACGCCTGAACGGCGACTCGAAGACCGGCAACATTCACGACGGAACCGCTCGCACGGAAAGCGGTCACCCGGAACCAGGCGACTCCGACGACAGACATCACGACCAGGAAATGGCCGAGCCAGAGTGGGACCGTTCGGCCATTCTGCAGGAACATGGGATTGTCAGCCTGAATCGTGCGACCGCGCGCGAGATGGAAGCCGCTCAAGCCCGCCGCGAAAAGGAGGGCAATCAGTCGCCGGGCTCAAACGGCGCGGATCAGGGGCCGCCTCAAGGTCTGCTCGACATTCTCGAACAGCTGAAGCAGCAGGCCGAGCACAATGAAGACTTCGTCACAATCGACGAAATCCTTGATTCGTTCAACGGCCGCTTGTTTGGTCCACTACTGATCATCCCCGGTCTGTGCATTGTGGTCCCCTTTATTGGTGGCGTGCCGACGCTCCCGACCACGCTGGGAGTGTTTGTTGCCATTGTCGCCGTGCAGGCCCTGTTTGGCTCGGAGCACCCTTGGTTGCCCAAGTGGATTCGCGATCGCGGCATTCCCAAGGAACGTCTGCTGCGAGGCATGCGCTGGTTCCGCCCGTGGGCGCGATGGATCGACAAGCTGACGGCTCCCCGCCTGCAGTATCTCGTCACTGGAGTCATGCGGCGGGTCACAGCAGCCTGTGTGATTCTGCTGGCCATGACCCTGCCCCCGCTGGAACTGCTGCCGATGGCGTGTGCCGTCCCGGGTGCGGCGATTGGCCTGTTTGGTCTATCGCTGACGGCCAAGGACGGCTTGCTGGCGTTGGGGGGGATGCTCACCACACTGGGTGCGGTGTACCTCGTCGTGGCGCACGTGATTCTCTAAACTGCTGTCGGGTGCGCGACGCGCAGTCGACCAGCTTTCTCGGCAGTCGCAGACAGAACTTGCGTTGTCGTGTTGCGGGATGAATCACGTTCCTTCTTTCTCCACACGCAGGTGCGCTCATGGGCAAGCAACATTCGCCGCAGTTCTTGAAGATTGTCGACGCTGCCCGGCAGCAAGTCCGCGAATGCAGTGTGCACGATCTGCAGGCGGCAATTGCCCAGGGGGCCACCGTGATCGATGTGCGGGAAGAGAGTGAATTCGCGGCGGGGCATGTCCCCGGTGCCGTACACCTCTCGAAGGGAATCATCGAGCGGGACATCGAGAAACGCTTTCCCGATCCCAGCCAGACGCTGTACCTGTATTGTGGCGGGGGCTTCCGCTCGGCACTGGCGGGCGAGAACCTGCAGAAAATGGGCTACACTGGCATCATTTCGGTCGATGGTGGCTACAGCGGTTGGACGCAGGCTGGTTATCCCGTGACCCGCTAGCCGGGGCGTGTTAAGGTGGCAGTGGCCCGCCCGAAGTGTCGTTCCGGGCTCCCGTCATGTTCGCGTGCCCGTCTCTTCCACCACGTGCTCTTCTCTACAACCCTGCGATGAAGCTCCTGTCTGTATGTCTGGCGGTGTCGCGGGAAAAGTGTATCTGGTAGGGGGCGGCCCCGGTGATCCGCGATTGCTCACGCTGCGCGGGCTGCAATTGCTGCAGCGGGCGGATCTGGTGCTTTACGATGGCCTCGCCTCACCGTTGTTGCTCCGGCACACGGCAGCCAGCACCGAACGGACCAGCCGCCGGCTGATGACTCAGGAGCAAATCAATGACCGCATGATCGCTGCCGCCCGCGAAGGCAAAGTGGTCGTGCGGCTCAAAGGGGGCGATCCGTTTATCTTTGGTCGTGGCAGCGAAGAGGCCACGGCGCTGCGGGGGGCCGGGATCGAGTTTGAGGTCGTCCCTGGAATAACCGCCGCCACGGCGGCCGCCGAGTATGCAGGTTTCTCGCTGACACACCGGGAGGAGTCTTCGGCCGTCGCGCTGATCACCGGCCACGAAGACCCTGCCAAGCCCGCGACGCGCCTGGACTACCAGAAACTCGCTCAGTTTCCTGGCACTCTGGTGTTTTACATGGGTCTGCACCGGCTACCAATCATCGTCGCAGCGCTATTGGAACAAGGCCTGTCCCCAGACACGCCCGCGGCGGTGATCAGTCGCGCCTCGACCCCCTTTCAACGGACGGTGCGTACGTCGCTGGGCGCGTTGCCCGCGGCCGTCGCAGAGGCCCAGTTGCGAGCGCCGTCGCTGCTGGTGATTGGAACCAGTCTCTCACTCGATCATGACATTGGCTGGTTCGACGATCTGCCGCTGCGTGGGGTCACGATTGGCGTGACCCGCCCCGCCGCCCAGGCCGAACCGCAAGTGCAGGCAATTGTCGCTGCGGGGGGCTACCCGGTATTGATGCCGCTGATTGACATTCAGCCGGTCGACGACTGGAACGCCGTGGACGATTGCCTGCAATCACTCGCCCGGTACCAGTGGATTGCCTTTACCAGCGCAAATGCGGTGGAGCAATTCCTTGGGCGGTTGACGGCGATCGGTCGCGATGTGCGGCAACTGGCACATTGCCAGTTGGCCTGCATTGGTGCGTCGACGGCAGCGGCCCTGCGCAAGTTTTCGCTACAGGCCGATCTGGTCCCTCCCGCTTTTCGGGCGGAGGAACTGGCGGAAAGCCTGCTCGCACGAATGACTGCCGGACAGCGCGTGTTGTGGCCACGCGCGAACCGTGGCCGCGACGTCCTGCCCGAACGCTTGCGTGCCGCGGGGGTCAGGCTGGATGAGGTTGTCGTCTATCGCCATGTCGATCTGCCGGCGCTGCCCGACGAAGCACTGGATCTCCTGGTGCAGGGCAGACTCGACTGGATGGGACTGAGCAGTCCCTCCATCGCGCAACAATGGGCGACGCTGTTGGCTCCGCTCACGTTTCCCGCCGGACAGCGACGTCCGCGAATTGCCTGCATCAGCCCTGTGACAGCCGCTGCCGCGGTGCAAGCGGGCCTCAACGTGGACGTCGTTGCTGAGGTCTTCACCTGGGACGGCCTCCTGCAGGCGATTCAATCTGCGCCACCTGCAGCACAGTGAACATTTGCCACCTGACCGTTTGCCTGCCTGGGTGATCGGAGGCGCCGCAAGCCACGGCTGTTTGTGGCAACCGTGGTATTGCTGTCTTCGATCAATGCAGAGATCGAACACTCGTCGGATCAACTCTCGTCGCGGCCTTTGCGGGCGTTCAACTCGCGGGAGAGCTCGTTGTTGGTGTCTGCGTGAGCGGGCTGCTCAGAGATGTTGACGTTCTCACCGGGGTCGCTGTTGTGGTCGTAAAGCATGCGACCGAGGACCGCGTTCCCCTGCTTGTTGGTGTATTCCGAGAACCGGAAGTCTTCGCTGCGAATCGAATCCCCGTCTCCAAATCGGCTGACGGCAAATGGCTTGCCGGGCAGCGAGGGGTCGCGCATGCGGGGGACGAAACTCTCCCCTTGCACGTGCGCAGGAATCGGCAACTGCGCCAGTTCGCACAACGACGGATAAATGTCGATGAACTCCGTGAGGCCACGCACACGGGTGCCAGCCGCGATGCCCATGGAGGCCGGCGGAACAACCAGCAGTGGTGCGTGCAGAGATGTTTCAAAACAGGAGTGCTTGCACCATGCGCCATGCTCGCCCAATTGCCAGCCGTGATCGCCCCACAGCACGATGATGGTGTTGTCGCGCAACCCCAGTTGATCCAATTCAGCAATGACGCGCCCAATCTGGGCGTCGGTAAAGCTGACACAGGCGTAGTAGCCGTGAATCATCTCCCGAGCAAACTCCGGATCGACAAGTCCTTTGGGGGGAATGCCCGCATACTTGCGAAGTTCCCCAAAGTTATGGACCGCACTCTCCGGGGCGTCGATTGGCGCTGCATAGTGGGCGGGCAGTTGGACCTGACTGCGGTCGTAGAGATCCCAATACTTCTGCGGAGCCGTAAACGGGAGATGCGGCTTCAAGAACCCTACCGCCAGGAAAAACGGCTGATCAGGCTTGGCCGCCAGACGCTGCAGGGATTCAATCGCCTTGGCCGCGATTTTGCCGTCGGCGTAGTCGCCATCCGGGGCATCTGCGGCTTCCATCGGCGGACCGGATCGCTCTTTCTTGTGGGGGAACTTCTGTTCATCCGCCTGGATTGCAGCCTTGACGGCCGCCTGGTTTTGATAGCCCCCGCCGTCCGGCCGCCACGCTTTCTCGGACCAGCCTTCCGCGCTGTCCGTGGGATGGTGAAAGACCTTGCCCAGACTCAATGTCGTGTAGCCGTGATTGTGGAAATGCGTGTTGAGCGTGATCGCATGCGGGACTTCCTTATCGGCCCACGCGAGGTGCGTCACAAATCGTGAGGGGGCCGGCCGAATGCTGGTCATCAAGGCGGCTCGTGAGGCACCGCAGGTGGGAACCATGCAATACGCCCGCTCAAACAGTACTCCCTGCTGCGCCAGCGCATCGATATGGAGCGAGTGCATGAACGACTTGCCATAGCACCCCAACTGCGGGCGCAGGTCGTCGACGGCAATAAACAACACGTTGGGCGCACCAGCGGCAGCCGACTGTGCCAGCGCCAAACATAGCAATCCCAGCAGCCAAACGCGCACAGAAGAGTGCCTGTATCGAGCCATCTGCGGTTGTCCTCGTCGAGAAGAAGATTCGGGGGGAGAAAATCAGGCGTACAGGCTCAGGTGACCAGCGCGGGTTGACCGGTGAAGTAGTCCGGTGCCCCGTCCGGCTTCCACTTGATGTTGCAGCCAATGCTGGGCTTTTGATCCACGGAAACAGGCTGGCCGCTCAGCAGCGCGTCGCAGGCCGCTCGCAGATCGGCACCGGTCACAGGTTTGCCATTGCTGGGACGGCTGTCGTCAAACTGACCGCGATACACCAATTGGTGTTGCGCGTCGAACAAAAAGAAGTCCGGGGTGCAGGCCGCTTTGAACGCCTTGGCGGCCTCCTGCTGCTCGTCAAACAAGTACGCGAAAGGGAAGCCGTACTTTTGCCCCTCTTCTGTCATGCGGTCCGGACCATCTTGTGGATACCCGGAGACATCATTGGAACTGATGGCGATCATCTTCAGGCCGCGGCCGACGTATTCATTGGCAAACGAGACCAGGACCTCGCGGATATGAACCACAAACGGACAGTGGTTGCACATAAAGACCACCAGCACTGGCTGACCGGCGGGCAGACTCTCCCGCGACACGCGGTCGCCGCTCAATGTATCCCGCAGCGCGAATGGGGGCAGCGGGCTACCCAGCGGCAACATCGTGGAGGCAGTTTTGACCATCTCAGGGATCTCCCAGGTTGATTTTCAGAACCCGCTCAAAGGCGGAGGATCGATTTCAGAGAGCCGCAGACGCCACTGACTAACACCCGGCCGACCGGGAACATGCCGACAGTAACAAAGGACGGGAATCCACCATGCGCCTTCCGGGCTGACTGGTCCGCACGGCAACCGAGGTTGTCGGAAGCCGTCGACAGTGGCGGCTCCCGGCGCCGTTGCGCTTGGCACCGTTTTACGCTGGAGGGCGGAATTTCGCGAGCAATGGGCTGATGACGGCCGTCGGCACAAATTCCTGCAACTGCTCGGCGACAGAACTCGAACCCAGACGGGCAATCTGTTTGATGAGTGAGCTCGACACGTGGGTGTATTGCTCGCTGGCCATCAGAAACACGGTTTCAATCCGCGGCTCCAGATGGTGATTCGCCAGCGTCATGGTGAATTCGCTCTCGGTATCGGACAGCGAGCGAATCCCGCGGACTAGCACCCCCGCCCCGATTTCCCGGGCGAATTCGACGGTCAGGCCATGAAAACAATCGATGCCGACATTTGGCAGATCGCGAATGACGTCCTCCAGCAGGCGGACGCGCTCTTCGGGACTGAACAGCGGATGTTTATCGGGATTGATGCCCACGCCCACCGTGACGCGAGAGAACACCGCGGCGGAGCGGCGAATCAGATCGACGTGGCCGAGCGTCAGCGGATCGAAACTTCCCGCGTACAAGGCATGGCCGCGGTCTAGGGGAGCTTCCGAGTGGTGCTGGATCATGAATGGCGGCCTGCCAGGCACGAGTGATGGTTCGCAAGGAGCCGCGCAGTGTACGCGCCAGGATGTGAATTCGCACGGGGTTTGTCGCAACCGTGTCCCCGAAAACGAACTCCGACCGGCCTCCTCCGGACGGGAGTCCCGCGGTCCCACGGTGCCACATCGGCAGGCGGTGCGCAGTCGGCGGATGCAGCGGGCGGCAGAAGAATCGCCCTAAACCACGGCTCAATAAACGCTTACGCCACCGTCGCCACCAGAGCCTGCCACGGAACGGGTTTTGCATCCGCAAGTCCTATTGACCAATGAGGAGTCAGATTATGCCCGTGTTTCGCTGGGGCCACACGCTGGGGACGCTGCACGATCTGGAGCGCGAAATGGATCGCCTGCTCCAGACGATGTCCGTGTCGTTTCAGTCCGCGGGTCGCGGTCGGATGTTTCCGGCGATCAACATTTACGAGACTGACGCCGATTTCCGCCTCACCGCAGAAATCCCCGGAGTCAAGGCGGCTGACCTGGAAATCACGGTGGCGGGGGGGTTGCTGACGCTCAAGGGGCAATCCCGCGATGCCGACTCCGTGCCCGACGAACGCTACCGCCGCCGCGAACGTCGCGTGGGGCGCTGGGAACGGTCGCTGCGGTTGCCCGATCGCATCGACAGCGATCAACTGCGGGCCGAACTCAATCATGGTGTGCTGGTGATCTACCTGCCCAAAGTGCGCGCCGTGGAAGCCCGGCAGATTCCCATTCTGGAAACCGAGTCCGATTGACGAGTGGGCCATGAGCTCACCCGGTTGCTGCTGACGTGGTTCGCTGCCGAGGGTTGCTCACCGCACAGATAGAAACGCCGTACATGTCCAGCGAAGCCGAAGGTGATCTGATTCGTCGAGCGCCGGAAGCGGCCGGTGAAACCCCGGCGGTGCCGCAGTTGGTCTTCACCCCGCCGATCGACATTTTCGATGCCGGTGACGGCCTCGTGCTACGTGCCGACCTGCCAGGGGTGGCGACAGAAACTCTCGACCTGCAAATCCAGGACAATCGCCTGACCCTGTTTGGGCACCTGAAAAAGCGGCACGACGAGAACGCCACGCTCATTCATCAGGAGTACCAGGTGGGGGACTTTCTGCGCTCGTTCATTCTGAGCGAAGAAGTCGACTACGATCGCATTACGGCTAAGCTGACCGACGGCGTGCTGGAAGTCCGCCTGCCGCGTTTGCCGCGGCCGGAACCCCGCAAAATCCACGTCAACACCGATTGACGGTGTGACGGCGGACTCACGAGCGGGCGAGGTAATTCTGAATCTCCGACCACGTCCAGGTATTGGCGACTTGAGCCGCGGTTAATCCGGCACGTCGCCCCTGCACGACGCCCCACGGCAGGACGTCGAATCCCGCGGTGCTGTGAGCATCGGAATTGATCACGATGGGAATGCCGGCCGCGGCTGCTTTGGCCGCGCGTACGTCGTCCAGATCCAGCCGCGAGGGATGGGCATTGATCTCCAGCAGCGTGCGGTGCTCGACTGCCGCCGCAACGATCTCGGGAAACGGGACATCGGCGCCCGGACGTTTGCCGATCAGCCGACCTGTGAGATGGCCAATGGCATCCACGTGCGGAGATTCGATGGCGGACAGCAGGCGACGGCGGATCTGTTCCTGCGGCTGATTCAGGCCAAAGTGCAGCACCGCGACCACCCAGTCCGCCTGCGCCAACACCTCATCGGTGATGTCAAGTCGCGCATCTTCGAGGATGTCGCACTCCACTCCGCAGAGGAGCTGAATGCCTTCGACCCGCTGCTGGACCTCGCGAATCGCCTGCCAGTGCGCGAGCAGACGCTCTTCGTTCAGACCATTGGCCATCGTCACCCGCTGCGAGTGATCGGTAATCGCGATGTATTTGAGTCCGCGCTCGCGAGCGGCCACTGCCATTTGTTCGATCGTCGCCGTGCCATCGGAGGCGGTGGTGTGCATGTGCAGGTCACCCGCCAGATCCGCAACATTCAGGAGCGCTGGCAACTGATGTGTTCGCGCCCATTCGAGTTCCTGCCGGCCCTCGCGCAGTTCCGGGGGAATCCAATCGAGGCCGAGTGCGCTGTAAATCTCGGCTTCGTCCCTGCTCGCAATGACCTGTTCGCCCTCTGTGAGGCCATATTCATTCAGGCTCCAGCCGCGCGTCTTGGCCAGGCTGCGCACCTGGACGTTGTGTTCGACGGAACCAGTGAAGTACTGCAGCGCAGCCCCCATACTGGCTGCGGGGACCACACGCAGATCGAGTTCCATGCTGATCCGGGTGCCGCCCGGAGTGATGGCCTGTGTGAGCGACTTGAGTCGCACACGCTGTTTGGTGGTCCCGCGGGCCAGTACCGCCTCCACAAACGGGCTGCTCGCCAGGGCATCCATCACCGCGTCGTGATCATCGGCCGCCACAAGCAGATCGAGATCGCCCACCGTCTCTTTGCCACGGCGGCAACTGCCGGCAATTTCCAGACGCTCCACGCTCACGCGGCTGGCCAGTTCATCACGCACTGCTTCGGCAAGTGTGCGGGCGTCGGCCAGGTACAGCCGCGTGTCCATTTCACTCAAGCGGGCAATGGCCGCGAGCAGGCTGGCTTCCGTTTTTTTGCCGAAGCCCTTGAGCGCTGCCAGGCGCCCCTCTTCTGCGGCGGCTTTCAAAGCCGCGATGGATGTGACGCCAGCCTCTTCGTACAGCGCCTTGGCTTTCTTGGGCCCCAGCCCGGGAATGCGCAACAGATCGAGCACTCCGGCGGGAACCGATTGGCGGGCCGCTTCGAGTTGATCAAACGTGCCCGAGGTCGCGGCTTGCTGGATTTTCGTCGCGAGGTCCTCGCCGATGCCCTCCAGGTCGGTCAGGCGTGGCCCGCCGGGTCGCAGATAGTCGTGCAGATCTTCGGTGAACGATTCCAGTAACCGCGCCGCATTGCGATAGGCGCGAACACGAAACGGGTTGGCACCCCCAATTTCGAGGAGGTCCGCAAGCTCGTCCAGTTGACTGGCCACGACATGGTGCAACGCCATGAGTGAAGATCCTCGTGCAACCATGACAGCGGAGACGGCGATTCCCCGTTCATGAAATCAGCCCCGGGAAATGGTTTCCCCGGGGCTGCGATAGACATCCTTCGTGCGATGCGACACGGCTCCTGTCGCGCCATCCGCTCACTTCAGCCGGGCTGTCACTCTGCGAGGGAACCAGCGTTCCCGAACGTTACTCGCGGGCCGCGACCACCGAGTTGGAGCGATTGGGAACCGTCATGGCAAAGACCGTTTCCGACCGCGCATCGCGTGCCACCGTTGGAATGCCAAAGCGGGCCCGACGAACAACGCGGCTGGTCTCCGCAGAACGCCACACGGGCGTGGAAACCACCGAGACACCCGATGGAGCAATCAGCTCCCGCTGCGTGCCTGCGCCTGTTTCGGGCATGGCCGCTGGTGTTTCGGCCGGGGGCGTGGTGACGCCTTCGGCGGCCTCG
>JBGSIP010000423.1:0-5770 GCA_041742495.1 Planctomycetaceae bacterium | reverse complement strand
CCAAACGCCCGGCACTTTTTGACGACATGAGCCATGTCTTCCGGAGCCACAAATTGCGGCTTCTTGATGTTCACCACCCGGTTGTGGCGTGCTGCCGCGGTGGCGGCGGCTTCGATCAGATCGGTCTGGCGAGCGAGAAACGCCGGAATCTGGAGGATCTCGCAGACTTCCGCCACCGGTTCCGCGTGCGCCGGTTCGTGAATATCGGTCGTCACAGGCAGGCCAAACGTGCGGGTGACTTCCGCCAGAATCTCCAATCCCGCGGCCAGCCCGGGCCCTCGAAAGCTGTCCACGCTGGTCCGGTTCGCTTTGTCGAAACTCGCTTTGAACACCAGATGCAGACCGTTGGCCGTGGCAATCTGTTGCAACTGACCTGCGACCGACTGAATGAATTCCCGGCTTTCGATGACACATGGCCCGGCGATAAAGGTCAATGGTTGTCCGTCGCCGCACCAGTGTGCTCCCATCCGCAACTGCACTGCCTGAGCTGTCATATCGATCGTCCCTGAGCCGGTTGTGACGGAATGCTGGGCTGCCAAGTGAGAACGTGCCTGCGAGACTTGGCGACTGTGGCGATTCGACGTTCGAAGTTGCGGTCGGGTTCACCCGGTCGTTGTTCACTTGGCCGTTGATTCGCCCGCTGGTGTTCACGCGGAACGGGGCACGATGCGGTCAACCCCCACCCACGGCCGCAAGACCGCGGGAATGTCGACCGATCCGTCCGCCTGCTGATAGTTCTCCAGCACAGCAATCAGGGCCCGGGTGACTGCCACGGCCGTGCCGTTCAACGTATGCACAAACTGGGTCCCCTTTTGACCCGGTTCGCGGCAGCGGACACCCAGCCTGCGAGCCTGATAGTCGGTGCAGTTGGAACAGGATGTGACTTCGCCCCAATCCTGGCGGCCGGGCATCCAGGCTTCGAGATCGAACTTGCGGTACGCGGGGCCACCCATATCTCCGGTGGCAATGTCGAGCACGCGATACGGAATGCCCAGCCCGGTGAAGATCGCTTCCTCGATCCGCAGGATCTCGGCGTGAATGGCGTCCGATTCCGCCACGTCGGGGCCTGCATACGCAAACATTTCCACCTTGGTGAATTGATGCACGCGATAAATGCCGCGCGACGCCTTGCCGTGAGCACCTGCTTCCGTTCGAAAACAGTGCGAAATGCCCGCCAGTTTGCGGGGCAGGGAACTGCGGTCGACAATCTCGTCCTTCAGCAGTCCGCCGAGTGTGATTTCCGCCGTGGCCACCAGACTCAGATCGGTCCCGGCGATCGAGTAAATCTGCGTTTCAGCCCCGCGTGGATTGAAGCCCACCCCTTCCAGCACCTCTGCCCGCGCGAGGTCGGGGGTCGTGTACAGCGTAAAGCCCTCTTTGACCAGCATTTGCACGGCGTATTGCACCAGTGCCAGTTCCAGCAGCACGGCTTCGTTCTTCAAGAAATAAAAGCCGTGACCCGTGACCTTGGCGGCCGCTTCAAACTCGACCAGGTCCAGTCGCTCGGCCAGTTGCACGTGATCGAGAGGAGTAAAATCGAACTCGCGGATCTGGCCCACCCGCCGGAGTTCGCGACTGTCCGCCTCGGCCCCGCGGGGGGAATCTGGATGTGTGAGATTGGGGATGCGGACCTGAATGCTGCGTAGCGCCTCCTCGACCGCTTTGGAGCGTTCTTCGATGCCCGCAATCTGTTCGCGAAGTTCTTTGCCCTTGGCCACCAACGCGGGGCGTTCGTCGGGCGTCGCCTTGGGGATCAGCGCCGAAACAGATTTCTGTTCGGCACGCAGGGCATCGCCGTCCTGAATCAGCGTGCGGCGTTCCTGCCGCAACCGCGAGAACTCTTCCAGGTCAACCGTCACCCCCCGATGCTGACAGTTCTCTTGCACTTCGGACAGATGATCGGCGATGAATTGAAGATCGAGCATGGACGCGGGCGTTCAGAAAGGTCGGACACAGCGGGACAGATTTCAACAACAGCAGCCACCAGACGGCAGGCACGGAGCCGGTGGTTTCTACGCCTCCGGCGGCAGGGCCAGCAGGACGCCGCCCGGCCCAACGAACTCCACGCCGTCAGCGGTGAAACGAGAGTCGCGGCCGGTGGGCGGATTGTTTCGCACACACGCCCCTGTGGGAAGGGAGGTTTGCAACGACCGTTTGCCACCGAGACTCAAACCGCGATTCCAGGCCGACGGCCCCACTTCCGCGGGGGCTCGCGGCGGGGGCGCGCGTTCAAATATCGCAGCCGCCGTACATTTGGGCCGAGCGCGGGGCGAGGCGGGACAATTCGCTCCACAGGGCGGCGCTGGCAGCGATGCCGCGGTGGTAGTCCGCCAGCGTGAAACGCTCGTTGGGACTGTGCAAATTGTCGGAATTCTGACCCCAGCCCAGCAGTAGCGTCTCCAGCCCCAAAATATCCCGGAAAGATTTCACCACAGGGATCGAGCCCCCTTCGCGAATCAGCACGGGTGCTGTTCCAAACGCCATTTCAATGGCACGCGAGGCGGCGGAAAAATAGTCCCCCGTCGGGTCAAACACGAGTGCCTCGCAGCCGTGATAGACCTTGAACTCCATCGTCACCGCCGGACTGCAATGCGAACGCAGGTACGCTTCCAGATTCTGCAGAATCTCAGCCGGCCGTTGATCAGGGACCAGTCGACAGGTCAGTTTGATCGTTGCGCGGGAGGGCACAATCGTCTTGGGCCCTTCGCCGGCATAACCGCTGGTGAGTCCGTTGACTTCGCAGGTCGGGCGGGCCCACCGCCGTTCCGTCGTGGTAAACCCGGCTTCGCCAAACAGGGCGGGGACCTGCAAATCGTGCTGGAAGGCGACTTCGTCAAACGGGAGCGCCGCCAGGCGTTCACGCTCAGCCGCATCGGGGCCGGTCACGTGTTCGTAAAATCCCGGAATCAGCACATGCCCGGCGTGATCGTGCAGCAGCGTCACCAACTTGGCCGCCTCGTGTGCCGGATTGGCGACCGACCCGCCAAACACGCCGCTGTGCAAATCGCGATTGGGACCGGTCAAGCGCACCTCGCACGCCACGATGCCCCGCAGACCATACGTGATGGCCGGGATGCCCGGACCGTATTGGCTGGTATCGCTGACGACGGCAATATCCGCGGCCAGCAGGTTTTGATTATCGCGCAGGAACTGGTCCAGATGATCGCTGCCGACTTCTTCCTCTCCTTCGATGACAAACTTCAGGTTGACGGGCACCTTGCCAACCGCCGCCATCCACGCCGCGGTCGATTTCACATGCGTCAGCATCTGACCTTTGTCGTCGGTGGCACCGCGTGCGTAGACGTAGCCATCGCGAACAGTCGGCTCAAACGGGGGCGTCGTCCACAGTTCCAGCGGGTCGGCGGGTTGAACGTCATAGTGGCCATACACCATGACGGTCGGACGGGTCGGCCCAGCCCCCAGATACTCGCCATAGACAATTGGATGCCCTGCCGTCGGGACAATACGCGTTGTCAGCCCGGCGGCTGTCATCTGCTCGCGGACATTCTCCGCCGCCTCACGAACATGGGCCGCATACGCCGAATCTGCACTGACGCTGGGAATGCGCAGCAGAGAGAACAACGCCGCTTCGTCATCCTGCCGCCGCGCCGCCAGCGCATCCCAGACTCTGGCCAAATCGTCACTCACGCGCATTCTCCGATGAACCGCCTGTCTTGGGAACCAGACCGCGCAACGCTGCCGTCTCGAGCTCCACCAAGGGGAGGTTAAACGATGGATGCCCAGGGGAGCAAAGATGCTGGGTGGGAGAAGAACAACGCACGAATTCGGAAAGACGAGGCCGTCTTGAACACCGTGCGAATGTCAGAACCGGCGGACCGGATACAGAAGGCGGAGGCGTTTGGACACGCAACCGCAGCATTGAGTGCGTCGGGGCTCGAACCCGAGACCTACGGATTAAAAGTCCGTTGCTCTACCGACTGAGCTACGCACTCGCACGCGGCCGGCTGACAGCGTGACGCGGGACTATAGGCACTTCCACGCCGGAAAACCAGCTCCCGCCTCGCGCTGGCCCATTTCCCCCGGTTACGCGGACTCCGCCTCGCAGAACGCGGCAACCCCCGGCAAAACCATCAATTCTTGACCGTCTGCTCCAACCACCAGGCCTGCCACCGGCGTTCGTCAAAGCCAAAGTTCTCGCCCGTCAATTCGACCAAGGCTTCCAGCACCTCCAGATTGTCGTGCTGGACCGAAACAATCGTGTCCCGCATTACGGATGGTGTGGAGTTCACCACAATGAATCCCTGCGGCAACTGCCCGGTCCGCCATTGGGCCTCCAGTTCCGGCGGCAGCACCGGCACGGAGGCTGGTCCGACCGTGTTGCCGGACCGACTGAAGCCCGCTGTGGGGGGGACTGGTACGGACACGCGGTAGCGGTGCACAGTTCGCAGGGCAGCGATCAATTCCGGTACGACGGCGGCGGAATCAAGTTTCCCCAGGGCATAGGCGGCACGCCGGACCGGGAGATTCGTCGCGTTGGCGAGATATCCGGCCAACAGTTCGGCCGACTCGGGGCGTTCTGGCGATTGCAAATGCTCAATCGCGGCCTCGCGGATATTGCGTGAGACATCAGCGACGGCTGAAGTGACCAACGCCTGTGTTGCCGCCTGACCGGGAATGGCGGAGACAATCGAGAGGTAATATAGCCGCTGGTTCTCGTCGGGATGATCGGCCACAAATTTACCCAGCGCCCGCAAGGCGAGTGGATCGCGAATGGCCCGCATCGAGGCCTCAGCGGCGTCGCGCTTGTCCACATCGCGAGACCGACGCAATGCCATCCACGAGCGTACGTCGCGATGCCATTGAATTTCAGCAGCAGCGTCGGCCGCCTCGCGCTCGCGAATCGCGACTTCTTCCGGAGACATGTATTTTCCATCGTAGCGCACCAGACCCGCTTCTTCAGCGACTTCTTCGCGAGTCATCCAGCGACCGTCGGTCTGCCGTGTGTAACCCAAGGCCCGCCGCGCCGGTTCCCAGTCGGTATCCAGTTCAATCGCGGACTGCAGGTGAGAGCGTCGCCATCCGGGGAGACCATGCTGGCGGCACCATTCTGCCAGTTCGCAGTAGCCGGCTGGCGTTTCGGGAGTCAGCCGCCATTGAAGCGCGTGCTCGTCTTCGATGACGGGCTGTGATTGTCGCGTGCGGACGGCCGCCTGAGGCAGCGTCAGCATCGCTCCGCTGGCCATCTGCAATTGCAGTTCCCGGTCATCCGCTGCCACCACTTGCCCGCACCCCGTCCCGCCCGAGGAGAGACCAAATACGTCACCACGCGCTGGCAGCGGGCCGCATGTTGGCGGGGCGGCAATCGCAAGAACAAGGGCCAACTGCTCGAACCATCCCCACACTGCTGGCCGCAAATTCGAAGTTCCCACCGATCGACGACGGCCAAGGCGGCAGTCGATCGGACGGCTGAACGGCCCTGGCCGCTGGTTCGCTGATGTCACGGTCTCACCTCCCGGGAATCGCGGGACGAGCAGTGTTCGTTGCCCTGAATTTACGCCTGCCGTTCACGATCGCAAAGAGCCAATTGTGCCGGTTTTTCGACCTGTGACAGTCTTTTCATCCGACAGGGATTGAAAATCCCCCAGGAGGTCGTCGGTCGGGCCCGAGATATCCGGGATTCGTCTTTCTCCCGGACCGTGCAGACGCCTAGACTACCAAACAGAACTGCTGACGGCGAAACGGTTTTGGCCGGCGGCATCCGCTCCATTGATCTCCCCGGAAGGCGTTTCCATGCGTTCCTGCCGTTCAG
>JBGSIP010000422.1:0-5605 GCA_041742495.1 Planctomycetaceae bacterium | reverse complement strand
CCTTCCCAAAGACCGAGAGGGAATGTCGAGATTTGTCTGCTGGACGTGTGAATTTGTGGTCGCGAGGTTCACGGCTTACCGCCGGACCCTGCCCGCCGCTACGCGGGGAACAACAACCGACAAGCCGCGAAAATGCCCTCTCAGTAGAGTCAAAACAAGCAGATTGGACAAGCTGTTTGTAGCGCACATTCTTCCCGATCCTGAGAATCATTTCGAGATTGGCCGCGAAAATGCCACTTCCGGCGCTTCGATGCGCGCCCGGCCGGCGTCGTGCGGGAAGCCGAAATTCACGGCACGGTTTTCACGGCACGGCTCTCGCCACCCAGTTCTCAACACACGGTGCTTGGGACGTCGGCCGAGCGAGATCAATTCGCACTGAAGGGGGGAGGAAACCCGGGGGCGTCGCGGCCCGCTTCCACGCGACTGAGCAAGTCGGAGACCAACCCCGCCCGCTGGCAGAGATTGCGGGCTTCGAGCACACGCTGGGTGAGTGAGGGTCTCGACGGGAGTGCAAACGCGATCAGATCGCACAGCATGCCAAACGGCATCGAGGGGGGAAAGATCTTGTCGAGATCGGCATCTTTGAGGCGACTTTGCATGCACTGCAGGAACCTCGCCTTCAGACGTTCGGCCTGCACCTTGGCATCGGTGGGATCAGTACACGCCTCGTCCCCCCACAGTTCCAGTCGCCCCGTGCGGAAGGGCTGATCGTTGTCCATCTCCGCAGAGATCACCGCCCGCGAAAGACCCTTGAACAGCAGGTTGAACCGGCCATCAGGGAGTTCTTCGTGCTGAATGACCTGCCCGAGACAGACCGTGGGAAATACGGGGCACGACTTGAGGTGGTACGTCGGCTCGTAACCCGATTTCAGCAGGGCCATCGCCAAATAGCCATCTCCGGCCAGCACGTGGCGCAACATGGTGCGATAGCGGGGCTCAAAGATGTGCAGCGGCTGGACAATCCCGGGAAAGACAACGAGATTCGGCAGAGGGAACAGGGGCGCAGTTCCACCAAACGGGGGCACTCCCTGCTCAAACTCGAATCCTTGCGCCATCGATCGTTCCACTTCCCGCTGCATCACTTCGCGCCGATTGTGGTCTCAGAATCTGGCGGCTGAAATGCGGCCACCGCGATCAATTTCTCCAGGCCACCTCACGAATGCCCCATCTCTCCTGAAACATGTTAGACATTCGGGACAGGCCAGCCACCGGCCGAGTCATAGAATTCCAACGACGGTGTAACGTGGTGGGAGCGATGGACGTCTGGCTGCGGGCGGCTCCCGGCCGTGGCATGCCGGTGCCGTGGCATCGTGAGTCATCAGAAATTCACCCGGCTCGCGCGGTGCCCGGCGGGTTCCAAGCGGGAACATGACTATTCGTGGGGGAGTGACAGGCTTGCGGAAACAGGGTGCGACGCGACGAACGCGGGAAACAGCGGGCGAACTGGCGGCACGCGCAGCGCGAACTGTGGAGCGGTTATCCCAGCTTTACCCACACGTTGAATGTGCGCTGACTCATTCGAGCGATTACGAACTGCTCGTCGCCACGATTCTTTCCGCCCAGTGCACGGACGAACGGGTCAACTCCGTGACGCCGCGGTTGTTTGCCGCCTATCCCACCGTGCAAACGCTGGCGGAGTCCGAGCAGGTCGACGTCGAAGCGATCATCAAATCGCTCGGTTTTTTTCGTGCCAAGGCCAAGCATTTGCGCGGCATGGCGGCTCAGGTTGTCGAGCGGTTCGCCGGGCGGATTCCACAGTCGCTCGACGATCTGATCACGCTGCCCGGGGTGGGACGTAAGACGGCGAACGTGCTGCTGGGGACGTGGCATGGCATTCCATCAGGAGTGGTGGTGGACACGCACGTGCGGCGCATCTCCCGCCTGCTGGGTCTCACGCGGCAAAACGATCCGGAACGGATCGAAGAGGATCTGAACCGCCTGCTGCCCGACAGCGAGTGGATCAACTTCTCGCACCGCCTGATCTGGCACGGACGGGGCATCTGCATTGCTCGGCGTCCACAGTGTCAGCGGTGTCCACTGCTGCCCGATTGTCGACGCGTCGGATTGCCGCCGCTGACCGATCACGCGGGGAGCGGCTGAACCGGCAGGCAACCAATTCGACGGGCTGCCTCGAATGAGCCACCGGGCTGCGTTACAGCGGCTGGAACATATCGAGAGTGAGCGGGAGTGCCTGCTGTGTTGTTTCTTGTGAGGCAACGCTCTACTTTGCACGGATCGGCCTGCGAGGAGCGTAATTTTCCGCACCGCGGGCGATGGTCCTTGTCGCCACGAAGGCTGCGCCGATGATTCTTTCGGGTGAGGAAATACGGGCCCATCTGGGACAGAAAATCCAGATTGAGCCATACGACGAAACGCTGCTGAACCCCAACAGTTACAACCTGCGGCTGCACAATGAACTGTTGGTGTACGAGGAGATTGTCCTCGACATGCGGCGTCCGAACCGATTTCGTCGCTACACCATTCCAGAGGACGGAATGGTGCTGAATCCGAACCAGTTGTATCTTGGCCGGACCGTCGAGAGGACCGAAACGCATGGCTTTGTGCCGATGCTTGAGGGGCGCTCGTCGATTGGACGCCTAGGCCTGTTTGTACATATCACGGCGGGCTTCGGCGACGTCGGTTTTGCCGGCTACTGGACACTCGAAATGGTGGCCGTGCAACCGGTGCGGATCTACCCGGGAGTGCCGATCGCCCAGATTTTCTATCACACGATTGAAGGGGCGATCACCGAGTACAGCAGCGACAAATATCAGCGCAACAAGGACATTCAGCCCAGCCTGCTGTTCAAAGAATTTGAGGCACGCGAGTCAAGGCAAAAGAAACTCGACCTGGAGTTTGACGACGACGGGCCAGCGTAGCCGAGGCCCGGAGTGACCGACAACGGGGCAGGTTGAGGCCTCCGAAGTGGCATGCGACGGAGGTTTGGCGCACACCGTCCGAACTTCTCAGACGGTCGCCGCCGGTCTGTCGCGACGGATGATTGTGTCAACAACGTGACTCGCATCCCACATTCACCGCGGTCAACGATCATCACACCTGTTTGATGCGATACCGCGTCAGGCCGGCCTGTCTCTGAATTTCGGCCTGCACTTCGTGCACCGGTTCGGCACCGTTCACGGTGATCACGAGTTCTTTCCCGCGGAACAGATTGAGCGCCGGAATGGTCTTTTCCCGGTAGTCGTCCAACCGCTCCTGAATGGCCTGCTCGTTGTCGTCTTCCCGACGGATCAGCGGCGACTGGCATTTGTCGCAGACGTTGGGGACAGCGGGGGGACTGTTGATCAGGCTGTAAACGTGGCCGCACTGGCTGCAGATTCGCCGCGAGAGAATGCGATCGCGCACCAGCGAATCGGGGATATCGACGAAGATGACGGCGTCGATGTCGTAGCTCTCCAAGAAGAACTCAGCCTGGGCTGCGTTGCGGGGGAAGCCGTCCAGAATGAAGCCGTAGTTCCAGTCGTGCTCTTTGAGCCGGTGTTCGACAATCGATTCGACGAACTCATCAGGAATCAACCGTCCGGTGGCCATCAGTTTTTTGATGCGAGCCGCGAGCTTGGTGTGGTTCTTGATATGCCACCGCAAGATATCGCCAACGCTGATATGCACCAGATCGAACTTGGTGCGGAGCAGGTCCGACTGGGTCCCTTTCCCGCAGCCGGGAACGCCCATGATGACGAATTTTCGCATGATCGCAGCAGGTCAATTTCCAGGGTGCAGCGCCGGGTCGAAACGTCGGCATTCGCCGAACGAAACTGTAACAAAGACTCACTGAGGGGGCCAAGCAGAGTTCATGAGCCCCGGAGTGGATGTGACAATTTGGGCGCCGATCAGCTTGCCGTGGGAGGCAGTCGGAAAAGTCGCGCGGGATGTCGTACCCTGCGGAGGCAAGATCTGGACTGCCGCAAGAACCCTGACACTTGCACGTCGGGGTTACTTCACAAACCGCTTGATGATCAGAGCGGAATTGATCCCGAGCATGCCGAACGAGTTGTTGAGAATGTAGTCGACCTTGGGCAACTGCCGGGGCGTGTTGATGACCAGTTGGGGCATGGCACACGCCGGATCGAGATCATCGAGGTTGATGGTCGCGTGAGCCAGACCGTCATCGAACGCGGGGAGATTGCCCAGCAATTCCAAGGCTCCGGCGGCCCCCATCGCGTGGCCGATGAAGCTCTTGGTGTTGTTGATCGCGACGTTTTCGCAATGACCAAAGACTTCGCGTAGCGCCTTTGCTTCTTCGATATCACCCTGCTCTGTGGCCGTGGCGTGGCTGCTGACAATGTCGATGTCCGCGGCCTGCAGACCCGCGCGGTGCAGAGCCAGGTGCATACATTCTGCTTGCCGGCCGGAGTTTGGCAGCACGAAATCTGTGGCGTCGGAATTCATGGCGTAGCCGACGACTTCCGCGTGAATCTTGGCTCCGCGAGCCAGCGCGTCTTCCAATCGCTCCAGCGTACACAGAGCCCCGCCTTCGGCGACGACAATGCCATTGCGGGCAGTGTCAAACGGTCGGCTGGCACGGCTGGGATCTTCGTGAGAGGCGAGTGCACCCTGACTTTTGAAACTGGCGAAGATGCCGAAGGTGTGGATGCTTTCGGACACGCCGCCGGCAATGGCCAGATCGACTTCGCGCAGCCGCAGCATCTGCACCGCCTGAATGAACCCGGCGTTTCCCGCCGCGCAAGCGGCACCCACGGTGAGGTGAGGGCCGGTGATCCCCAGGTTGATTGTCACCTCGCCGGCGGGGTTGTTGGCCACCGTGCGGGGGTTGTGGTGATGCGTCCAAACCTTGGTGTCGTAGTCGAACTGGGAAATCTCGTAGACCTCGTTTTCGGTCTCGACGTTCCCGTGTTCGGTGATACCGATGTAGACACCCACGCGGTTACGGGGAACCGCCGCCCAATCCAGCCCGCTGTCCTGGAGGGCCTCATTGGCACAATAGATGGAGATGGAACCTGCGCGGGTTCCGCGGCGGCGTTCCTTCTTTTTCTGGTATTTCAGCTCGTCGAAGGTACAGACCCCCGCAAGCGTGTCGCCGATGTAGCGAATGTGGTAGCGGGAAACGCCCGACTTCCCCGCCAGTAACGCGGCGCGGTACTCCGCCAGAGAATTGCCATTGGGCGCAGTGAGCCCGATTCCCGTGATGACAATGCGGTCCGAATATGGACGCTCCACACCCGACATGCGGGGCCACTCCCTCGCTGATTTGCGGAACAGTTCGCGTCAGAAGTCACCGACTCCCAACGCCTTGGGGAGAGTAGCGGCAGGGGGACGGGAGGGCAAGCGGCGGGTCAGCGCTGTTGGTTGCGACCGCCGCTTCAAAACGGGGGACCGGGGACGCCGGGAAGCGGTCTGGCCTGTGCACTTCGCGACGACCGCGGCGAAACGCAGATCAAACGGCTAACTGGTGGGAACGACGGAGAAAAGTCGCTGGCGTTCGCTGGGGGTCACGCGTATGGACCGGAAGCTGCCATCGGGACGAAAGGCGTCGAGCGGGAAACAGGCGATGACGGCGCTCGCCATTTTGCGATCCAGCTCGTCGGGGGTTTCGGCAGGTCCTTCCTCCTCCGCGCGCAGTGCCATC
>JBGSIP010000421.1:0-6020 GCA_041742495.1 Planctomycetaceae bacterium | reverse complement strand
GCACCGTTACACTCCGGTCGGGTCGCTTGGCGCCCGCGTGAGACCAGAACCGGCCAGTGGCAGAGTAGGGCCGGGCCAAGGGGACGGTGAACTTCCCAGACGGCTGACAAGGATGTGCCGTGTTCTTTCTGACGAAATCGATCCGACGAAAATTGTGCATCAATCTCGGATTGATTTTCGTGATGCTGGTGACGCTGATCATCACCAGCGTGAACGGGCTGTATTCCTATCGTTTCATGATCTCGGAGCTCGATTTCAGCATCAATCAGGCGCCTCGCACGGCTGACGTCGTGCATGCACTGAACAGCCTGTTTGATCCCTTGCGATTGCCCGCCAGCGGAACTCCCGCGGAACTGGCCCAATTTGCCCAATATCAGTCTGCCGAGTTCTCCCGCCAGGTGGACGCCACTCAGGCGGCGGTGGAGCAGTTTCAGAATCGACTGGCCCGCATGCCCAGTTCGCTGGAACTGGCCAGCCAGGACCGCGTGGTGCAACCGATTCTGGGGGGCATCAAGGAAGACCTGCAGCGGCTGCAGGTGCAGGCGGCGCTCCTGAAAGATCCCCAGCAGCGCCCCAAGGCGGCCGCTTATCTCGTGGGGGAAGTCGCCGATTTGACGTTGCGCGCCAGCCGCATTCCCGATCCCTCGATGACACTCATCCCGCATGTCGACGACGCGCGCAAGGCCTACCGCACGCGATTTGCCGTGGTGCTGGTGGCGGGCATTTCTGGTGTGGTGCTGTTCTTCGTGGTGTTCTATTTCGGTTTTCAATGGATCTTCAAACCCGTCCGCATCCTGCGCGACGGGGCCCGCCGCATTGCCAATGGCGATACCAGCCACCAGGTGGTGCTGAAATCCAATGACGAGATGGCCGAACTGGCCACGGTGTTCAATCAGGTCACTGCGCGGTTCAACGACATGAACCGCAATCTCGATCGGAAGGTCCGCGACCAGACCGAGTTGCTGGTGCGGTCAGAACGCGTGGCGACGCTGGGATTCTTTGCCGCGGGAGTGGCGCACGAAATCAACAATCCGCTCTCTGCCATCACGATGGCGGCCGAGTCGCTGTTGTCGCGCCTGTACGACGCATTGGAAACGATGGAACCCGCCGACGCCGACGTGGTCCGCCGCTATCTGGCGATGATCGAGCGGGAGGCGCAGCGCTGCCAGGGGATCACCACCAAGCTGCTGGAGTTTGCCCGCGGCAATGCCGAGGACGCGCGGCTGCGCACCAATCTCATTCCGGTGGTCAACGAAGTGCTGGAACTGGTGCAGCACATGAGTAAATTCCACGATCGCAAACTGGTGTTTCAACCGGATGGACCGTTGTATGCCGAAGTCAATCCGGCGGAAATCAAGCAGGTGCTGTTGAACCTCATCGCCAATGCGCTGGATGCCACCGACGACGATGGCACGATTGAAGTCGAGATCGCCGCGCGCAAAGAACAAGTCGAGATCTGCGTCCGCGACAACGGCATTGGCATGACGCCGGAAACGGCTCGCAAGGTGTTCGATCCGTTCTATACCAGCCGTCGCAAGGGGCACGGCACCGGTCTGGGGCTCTCCATCTGTCTGCGCATTGTCGAAGCGCATGGCGGAGAACTGGACGTCACCAGTGAAGGAGTTGGCAAGGGCTCCACGTTTCGGATGCGTTTACCCTGCCAAGGCCGCGTGGCCAACGCCCGGACGCCCGCCGCTGCGTGAGTTACGCTGCGTGACGACCGCTCCGTGATCAGCCTGTGTTGAAGGCTCTGATTGTGCGCCGCACGAATGTCATCGTGTGCGAAGACGGCCGCGCCACGGACTCTGTGAAGGTCGCGTCCGCCGTTTGCGGCACCCGCTGCGATTCGTTCAAACCGTTCACCCGATGATGCGACGGGCTGTGTTTCGTTCGGCATAACGCGCAAATCAGAAACCGCGTCGTGCGAACATCGCGCATCGGGCCGGGGATTTTGAGTTTCGAAATCGTATCGCGGGGGCCGCGGATCGATACGAAGTCAGTGCCCGCAAGCACCCCTGTTGCCGACTTCTGTTTGTTCGGACTGGCTGTCGCTGAGTCCCAGCGTGAAAAACGGGGCTCAGCGGGAGGCAGCGACGGATGCACAGGCAATCCCCTTGGGCCACACTTCTGCAGGAACCCCCGTTATGATTCAGAAGCTGTTTGCCTCTCGCTTGCCGTCCTCCGAACCCGTCGCTGAGCGTCCTGCACCAGAGACCCTGCGGCAGACGCACACAGATCACGTGATGTCCGCCATCTCCCGGACGCTGGCGATTATTGAGTTTCAACTCGATGGCACCATCCTTACGGCTAACGAAAACTTCCAGCAGTTCATGGGCTATCGCCTGGAAGAGATCATCGGGCAGCACCATCGCCTGTTTGTGGAACCGGGCTACGCAAGCTCCCTGGAGTATGCGGAACTGTGGCGCACACTCAAACGCGGCCAGCCAGTCAGCGGCGAGTTTCATCGGCTTGCCCGTGGTGATCGCAACGTGTGGCTGCGGGCCAGCTATATTCCCATTCTCGACGCACAGGGCGTTCCCGCGCGGGTGATCAAATACGCATTTGACGTGACCACCGACAAACTGCGGAACGCTGAATATCGTTGTCAGATCGACTGCATTCATCAAACCCAGGCGGTCATTGAATTCGCGCTCGATGGCACCATTCTGACCGCGAATGACAACTTTCTGCGTGCGATGGGCTACTCGCTGGGCGAGGTTCAGGGCCAGCATCACCGAATGTTTGTGGATCCTGCGTACGCCCGCACCGGCGAATATCAGCACTTCTGGTCGATGCTGAACAAAGGGCACAAGCACTCGGGCGAATTCGCCCGGATTGGGAAAGGCGGCACCACTGTCTGGATCAATGCTTCGTACAACCCCATCGTCGATCCGTCCGGGAAGCTGATCAAGATCGTCAAGTTTGCCACCGACATTACTCGCATCGTGAACTCGTTTGACGAGGCCTCGACGGGTGCCAACACCCTCGCGTCGAGTGTGACGCAGATGAGTGCGACCATCTCGGAGATTTCGCGCAGCATCAACCTGACAACCTCACAGGCGGGCGAAGCGAATGGGCTGGTTCGGGCCACCTCCGATACCATTGGTCAATTGAACCAGAGCAGTCAGAAAATCGACGACATCACAAATCTGATTGGCGAACTTGCTGAGCAGACCAATCTGCTGGCACTCAATGCCACCATCGAAGCGGCGCGCGCTGGCGAAGCAGGTCGCGGTTTTGCGGTCGTGGCCTCCGAAGTCAAATCGCTGGCGATCGAAACACGTGAAGCGACCAAGCACATCGAGCAGACGATCAAAGCGATTCGAGATCAAATCGGCCTGATTGTCCACGCCTCTCAGCAGCTCAATGACAAGGTCTCGGGTGTCAGCCAGAACATGGTCAGCGTGGCCTCGGCCGTAGAGGAACAGTCCGCCACCATGGCCAGCCTGCGAGAAACCGCGGAGCGCCTTTCGCAGATCACGCGCCGCTAAAAGGCGTTTAAAGACACCCGCCGGATCCTCCCCGCAGCGGAACCCAGACGCGTCGCCAAATTCGAGTGTGTAGCCTCTTGATCCGGGGCACCTGGACGCGATCTTCGATCTGTGGATCGGAGGTCGCGTCCTTTTCTGTCGACCAGAGTCGATACTACAAAAACGTACGAGCCGTGCTGCAAACTGCGGCCGCGGACAGACCAGTGGACGTTTCCAATTGGCAACCAAACGCACCTCACGGCACTTGTGGCCGGAAATCCGCTGAAAATAATCGAATATTCATCGCCGCCGTTCGCCCCGGCTTCAGGCCGCGATCATGATTGAGTGTCGCATACCGCGCTGGTATGCCAGACATTCAAAATCGACGAGTGAGGTCGTGGCAACGTGGGGACATTTCGGAAATTCTTTCGCAAGCCTCCGTCGTCACAAGCGAAGGTGGGCCGGCGGTCGCTGGTCGCCACGCGCGCTGGGCGCAGTCTGACCGCCACCGGACAGTTTCTGTCGCGCGAATTGTGGATCTGGCCCATCATCGCCGTCGTCGTGCTGGCGACCGTGGGCTATTGGATGCGATCGTCCATCGAACGCACCATGAAAGAGAATCTCCGCTCGGGTTTGCAAACGCTGCTCGATGTCGAGACAGCCATGCTGACCACGTGGTACCAGGTGCAGACGGCCAACGCCGAGACGATTGCCAACGATGCCGATATTCGCCAGCAGATTTACACACTGCTGGAGACCGCCGACCAACCAGAGTCGCCGGAGTTGCTGGCCACCCGCGAAACAACCCGTCGGGCGCTCAAACGGAACGTCACACCCGCACTCAACTCGCATCATTACCAGGGGTACTTCGTCGCCGATCGCGCGGGCAGAATTCTGGATGCCAGCGACAGTGAACTCATCGGTCGAGTCGACATTGAGGAGTATGCCACGTTCCTCGGCACAGCCGTCGAGGGACGCTCGACGGTCAGCCCGCCGTTTCGCTCCACTGTCGCATTGAAGACCAGCGCCACCGGATATCGGGCGGGAACGCCGACCATGTTTGTCGCCACTCCCGTGCGGGACGCGAATTTCCAAGTGGTGGCGGTATTGGCGCTGCGTATTCGGCCAGAGGAAGAGTTCACCCGCATTCTGCAATTGGGGCGCGTGGGTGAATCTGGAGAGACGTACGCGTTCAATCGCGACGGGCTCTTGTTGTCGAACAGCCGGTTTGATGAAGACCTCATTCTGTTGGGACTGATTCCCGATCAACCTGACGCACGCTCGATTCTGAGCCTGCAAGTGCGCGACCCCGGCAGCGACATGACACAAGGTTTCCGACCGCTCGTACGGAGATCGCAAATGCCGTTGACCAGGATGGCCGAAGAAGCGATTGCCAATCGACCGGGTGTCGACGTGGATGGCTACCGGGACTATCGCGGCGTCCCCGTCGTGGGGGCCTGGAAATGGCTGAGTGAGTACGACATCGGCGTGACAACTGAAGTCGACGTGTCACAGGCGTTTGGGCCGCTGAATGTGCTCAGACGCACGTTCTGGATCATCTTTGGCCTGCTGGGCTTGAGCAGCGTGGCGATCTTTGTGTTCACACTGGTCGTGGCGAGACTGCAGCGCGACGCACAAAAGTCTGCCATTGCCGCCCGCCAACTTGGTCAATACTCGCTGGAAGAGAAACTCGGGCAAGGGGGAATGGGGGTGGTCTATCGTGGTCAACACGCCATGCTTCGGCGCCCCACGGCCATCAAGCTGCTGGATGTCGACAAAGTGAACGCGGGGACGCTGGCGCGTTTCGAGCGCGAGGTGCAGATCACCTGCAAACTGCAGCATCCCAATACGATCGCGATCTACGATTTCGGACGCACACCCGAAGGGGTGTTCTACTATGCGATGGAGTACCTCGATGGTATCGATCTGCAGGACCTTGTGGACAAGTTTGGCCCCGTAAGCGAGCGACGGGCCGTCCATATTCTGCTGCAGATCTGTGGCTCGCTGCATGAGGCTCACCTGAACGGGCTCGTCCATCGCGACATCAAGCCAGCCAACGTGATGCTCAATCGGCGCGGAGCCGAATCGGATGTGGTGAAAGTGCTCGACTTTGGTCTTGTGAAAGCAGTCGACGAGAACAAACAGGCCCAGCAAACCCGCGCGAACTCACTCACGGGCACCCCATTGTACATGTCTCCGGAAGCCATTCAGACGCCCGACCGCGTTGATCTGCGAAGCGATTTGTATGCGGTCGGCGCGCTGGCGTACTTCCTTGTCACCGGAAAGCCGGTCTTCAATTCGGACTCGCTGGTGGAATTGTGTCGGCAGCACGTGCAGACAGTCCCGCGAGCCCCATCGGAGTTGACGGGACAGCCCCTGTCGAACGAGTTTGAGTTGGCCATTCTCGCCTGCCTCGAGAAGAACCCGTTCCAGCGGCCACAATCGGCTCGGGAACTCGCCACCAAGCTGCGTTCATCACCCGAATACCGACTGTGGACGATCGATGATGCCGATCAGTGGTGGACCCGGTATGAGCAGCGATCGTTGCCG
>JBGSIP010000420.1:0-2323 GCA_041742495.1 Planctomycetaceae bacterium | reverse complement strand
GGTGCGACAGACGCCGCAGGGAGCTCCAGACAGTCCTCTCCCTCGTCCCAATGAGGATCGGCCGCGCACCGACGTCAATCGTCCTCCCGTCGAAATTGCGTCGATCGACGGACCGCAGCCAGTTCCTTCTCCGGATCTGCTGCCGCCCAATGTCGTACGTCCGAACTTCGATCCCGTGCAGCGTGGCGATGCCATTCGTCTGCCGGCTACCTATCGCTTGCGCGACCTCACTCGTCGCCGCGAGTATGCCCGTCGTTTCGGCGGAACCGATGCGTCCGAGCAAGCCGTCGAAGCAAGTCTGACCTGGCTGGCCAAACAGCAACTCCCCGACGGATCGTGGGATGGATCAGCACATGGCTCCGGGCAAGCGACCGTCGATGAATTTGCTGGCGACCGTGGCGATGCGGGCTTGAATGCGGATACCGGACTGACGGCACTCGCCGTGCTGTCATTCCTCGGGGCAGGCTACACGCACGACGATGGCCCCTATGCACCGCTGATTCTCAACGCTCTCACGTATCTCGCGAATGGTCAGCGCGCAGACGGCTATCTGGGCGGCAGCGCGGGACGATACGACGGCATGTACTGTCACGGCATCGCCACCTATGCGCTCGCCGAAGCTGTCGCCATGCAGGGTGATCGTCGCAATCATCCGGAATTGCGGGTCGCGCTTGAGTCGGCAGTTGCCTTCATCGTTGGCTTCCAGAACAAAAAGGATGGCGGCTGGAGATATCTCGAAGGCTGGTCCGGCGACATGAGCATGTTTGGCTGGCAGATTATGGCCCTCATCAGCGCACGCAATGCCGGTGTGGAAGTCCCCCAGACCACACAAGACCTGATGGAGAAGTTCCTGCGCGATCGAGCCGAGGGGACCGCGGGCGGCCTGGCCGCCTATCGTGCCGGGGAACCGGTCACTCACGTCATGACGGCCGAGGCACTTTTCTGCCGGCAAGTGCTGGGGCTGGCCAACGATCCCGCCGCGACACAGGAAGCAATTGCGCTCATCCTGCAGCACCCTCCACGACTCTCGGAAGCCAATTTCTACTATTGGTACTACGCCACGCTGGCGCTGTATCACCACGGCGGAGAGACGTGGGAGACTTGGAATCGGGTGTTGCGGGAGCAATTGGTTGCCCAGCAGCGGACGACCGATGAGCTGGCCGGTAGTTGGGATCCTTCCGACGTGTGGGGCCCCGCAGGTGGCCGGATTTATTCGACCACAATCGCCACCTTGTGCCTCGAGGTGTACTACCGATTTCTCCCGTTGTATCGATTGCAGGGAAATCCGTAGTTGAGCCGCCACGTCCTCCCAGCCAGCCCGCACTTTCGTCGGGTGATGTGATCGCGGCGATTGTGTCGATCGCAGCGATTGGCCGCTGGGCAGCGATGTGGCCACTGGGCATTGATGCCCGGCCGCCACATCACCGCGACCGGTGTCGCATTTGCAACGTAGGCTCCTCCAGCGGGACCGGTCCATGCGCGACCGCTCGCACGGACCCCGGCGCAATTGCCGTTCAGGATGCGGACCATGTGGCAAGACTTCAATCTTTGGATCACCCGGACGACGCATACGTATTCCGACCTGATCACCACGACCTGGTCGCATATCACCTTCGTTCAGTACACAGTCCTGTGGACATCCATCACGCTGTTTGGCCTGTGGTCGATGCGCAACCGCCGTCGCGACGAGTAGCGCCGCCTGGCGGTTCCCTGCTCCGATGAACGTGGAGAGATCCACCGCGTAACGACTTGCTTCCCCAGACTCTCGCAATTGGCCGTTGGCCTTCGGGCGACTGGCCCAGCAGAATTTGCGAAACGCGCTCACGACGGCTCGGCGATTAGTCGATGAACTGGGTGCGAGCCGCTGCTGCTGTCATGGCGAGCGACTTGTTCAACCCGGACTGCGTTCGATTCCTTCGGAGGTGCCAAAAAAATCTCGGGGGCCAAGGTCAACTGAGGGTGCACGTCTTAACGTGACCCGACCATCGCCCGTCTCGAAGCGACTCCACCGTCGCAGTCACCGGTCCGGCTTGATCTCGCCTCTGGAGTGCTCAGCATTCCAGAGGCGATTGTTTTTCGGCGGCCTGCAATTTTCGGCCACTCCTCCACGCGATGGTGACACTCCGCGATCGCAACAATCCGCCATCGCGCGTCAGCTCGGCAAATGAAATCCCCGTCGCCGTGGTGAGAGTTGCGGAAACAGAGTAGTTCAGACTGTACCTGACGCCACGTCGATGTGACTCCAAATTTGCTTGTCAATGAGTCAAACCCGCCTCGATCGTCGGAAAGCCGTTGGCATGTCGCTCGTCAGGCACAGCCTGAC
>JBGSIP010000419.1:0-12343 GCA_041742495.1 Planctomycetaceae bacterium | reverse complement strand
CTGCCATTGCCCTGGCACCGGCCGAAGCCCGCCTGTATCGCAATCGGGCGGTCGCCTATGACATGACTGGCCAGTCTCCGCAGGCGTTGGCCGATTGCACCAAGGCGATCGAACTGGACCCCAGTGACTATCTGAGTCATTTTAACCGCGGAGAAATGCTCGAAGCCACCGGCGACCTGAAGGGCGCAGTCGCCAGCTATCGGGCCGCTGCCCAACTGCAGCCCAAAGATCCCGAATGCTGGAATGCGATTGCCTGGCTGCAGGTGACGAGCGAAGACAAGTCCATCCGCAATCCGGCAGAAGCCATCGTGGCCGGCACCCGGGCGTGTGAACTGACTCAGTGGTCCGAACCGGCCTTCCTGGACACTCTGGCGGCGGCCTTTGCCGCGACCGGAAATTTTGCGAGGGCTGTCGAATTGCAGCAAAAGGCGGTCAGCAGCGCCGGAGCCGATGAAGCTGCCGAGTACACCGAACGCCTTAGCTCTTACCAGAACGGCACCACTTCGCTCCGGTAGCCGTTTCGCGGCGGACTGTTTCCTGATGTGCGGGCTGCCGGTCTGAAGGTCGTTTCTAGAACGTCCGGAAACGGCAGCCGTGGTTGAATCATGTTGTGACGAAAGCGATCCGTTCCGAGCCGCTCGGGACGGATCGCTTTATTTTGATGGGTACGCAGTTTCGGCGGGAGGGAGGGCGATCTCCGGTGCTGGTTGCAAAGGGAGTTCACGGATTCGATTGTGGATTCTGGGTCAGTCATCCCGCCCGGGTGGGGCGTGGAACCGCATTCTCCCGCTTCACAGTTGACATCCGTGGCCCCTTGAGGAATGAATATGAGGCGGAAACGCGCCACGACGATGCGTTTTGGAAACGAACTCCCGTACCTCCTCACGGTCGACACAAAAAGTTGTTAAGCTTGTTCAGGTCTGGAGACACTTGTTTCCGGACGTTTAACAGGCTCCGTGGTCGGCAGCGAGTGGAAGACACCCAGGCTGTGGTGACCGGGAACACGATTTGCTGATTCGGGATCGGCAACCTCTTTGGCGGCAGCGGTCTTTCAGTTCTGCTGACTTCAGCGATGGTCCGGAACTGATTGTTTTCGACTGACTTGTTCCACAAAGTCTGGCCTCGGCCTCTGGCAGTGCCTCTCCCAACTTGTCTCGGACAGGGAATTGATCTCGTGAGCGACGTGAACGGCTGGCAAGTTCCAAACACAGCGAGTCCCGTGGCGGCGGCGTCCGAAGGAGAAGGTCGCACCACAGATATCGCCGGCATGGTTCTGCGACACAAGTGGATCATCGCCGTCTTCACGATGGCGGGCCTGGGTCTGGGCTATTTGAACCACACCAAGCTGCTGCCGTACTACAGTTCCTCGGCGCGCCTGCTGGTCTCCAAGCAAGCCCGGATGTCCCCCGTCGGGCGGGACTCTGTCGATTCGTCGCTGATCTCCGATCCCAATTACCTCAAGACCCAAACGGTGCTGATTCGCAGCCCCAATATCATTCAGCAGGCTATCGACCTGGGAGACCTGAAGAGCCTGCGTTCTCTCGCGGGTTCGTCCAATCCCGTCGGGATCATTGCGGGGGGGCTGTCAGTGTCCATCTCGCTCGAGTCCAACGAGATCCTGGAGCTCTCGTACACCTCGGCAGATCAGGAAGATTGCCAGAAAATCCTCGCCGCCGTCGTCTCCGCCTATCAAAAGTATCTGCACGACGTCTCCGCAGTGCTCAGTTCGGACGCCCTGACTTTGATCACGGAAGCCAAAGACAAACTGCTGGTCGAACTCGATCGGAAGGAAAAGGAATTCCGGCAGTTCCGCGAAACCTCCCGGTTGCGATTCACCGGTGAGTTGGGCGAGAACGTGCACAAACAGCGGATTCCCCAGTTGGAGGGGAGTCGGTCTCAACTGCTGATTGATCGGTCGAACGTCAAGGCAGAACTCGACGCCGTGCTGCAAGCCGAACGGTCGGGCATCAGCCGGGAATCGATCCTGCTGATGATCGAGAAGACGGTTGAAAGTGGCAGCAGCGGCCCCGCCCGCCAGTCCGTTGATCCGCGATTGGCGGAACTGGAGAAACTGGAACGCGACGCCCGCAAGCTCTCCTTGGCACGGGGAGCAGAGCACCCCGACATGCTCCAATTGAACGAAGAAATTCGAATTGCTCGTCGCAGACTGCTGGAAACTCCGTCCGCAGAGACGCCGATTCCGCTGGACTTCATTGCTGTCTACAAAGAGTCACTCCGTCAGCGTCTCAGCAAGGTGGATGGCCAACTCGCTGAAGTTGATCGGTTGCTGAATGCCGAAATTGACGCCTCCAAGACGCTGCTGGCGGAAGAACTGCAACAAGCCGACCTGCAGGCATCGATCGAGCGTACAGAGCGTCTGTTCAATGAAGTTGTCGATTCACTCCAACATGCCCAGTTGATCCCCGAAGGTGATCGCATCAACGCGACGACGATCCTGGGCCCGACGCCCGGCGGTTTTCGTGGTCCGATGCTTTCCAAGAGTCTCCAGTTGGGGGGCATCGGCGGGCTGGCGGTCGGACTGCTGATTGCGTTTCTGGTGGAGATGGCCGACCACAGTTTCCGGTCTCCGCAGGAAATCTCCAAAAATCTCGGTCTGCCCGTGCTGGGCCACATCCCGACCCTGCCTGTCGAAATGCTGGAACGCGACTACCGCAATCATCCGAGTGGGCTGCACTTCTCCCTGTGCACGTACTTCATGCCCCGCTCACAACTGGCGGAGGCGTATCGGGCGCTACGCACGGCGTTGTACTTCAGCACCCGCGGACGCGGTCACCAGACCATCCAGTTGACCAGCCCCGACCCCGGGGACGGCAAGTCGACAGTCTCGGCGAACCTCGCCATTGCCATCGCCCAGTCTGGCAAATCTTGCTTGCTGGTCGACTGTGACTTCCGCCGCCCCAAGGTGCACAAGCTGTTCGGCCTGGATCGCTCAATCGGCATCACGTCGGCCATTTGCGGTCATGTCGAGCCCTTTGATGCCATCCAGTCGACACCGATTCCCAACCTGCATTGCCTCGCGGCGGGGCCTCGTCCGGAGAATCCCTCGGAACTGCTCACCTCGCCCCGGTTCGAAGACATGATCGAGATGCTGCGAGACAAGTACGACTTCGTCTTGCTTGACAGCCCTCCGATGCTGGTTGTGAGTGACCCGGGTGCTGTGGCTGCTCGTGCCGACGGACTGTTCCTCGTCATGCGGATGTCGCGGCATGCCCGCCCGCACGCGATGCGCTGCAAAGAATTGCTGGACCAGATCGGTGCGAACGTGCTGGGGGTGGTCGTCAACGGCGTCGGCACGCTGAACGGCTACAGCTATACCTCAGGCTCCCGCTACGGATACGGCTACGTCTACGGCAGCGACGACTTCAATTCACGCAACAACCCGTATGCCACTTACGGTGATCAGGAAGATCAGGATCACGTTGAAATTGGCCTCGATCGTTCAGCGGATGCAGAAATGGTGCAGGCTGGCACCAGCAAGCGTCGTCGCCGCGATCAGGTCTGAGTTGGCTTTGGGGACTGGAAACCCGGTGCCCCACAGTGGTAAGAGTGCCGATCGAACGTGATGCAGATCCAGGCCACCGTGCAGCAAAATGCGGGGGCCGTTTTCGTATTCGGTGCGGCCGTTCCGGACACATTCGGGACCTTGGGCCGCGGCGGACGCACGGCGCCGCAATCAGCCCCGCCGAGATCGGCGCTGGGGCTCCTTTTCATGACTGGACGGACCGGTGCGTCAAACTCGTGCCCAAAATGGGATTTCACGCCAGTTCGCCATTTTTTTGCTCTGATATCCTGCAATTCCTTGCGATCTCAGGGCGCGCCGAGACTTGCATTCCCGTCGCGCTGGAAAGCCGCCGAAAACCACTTTGACGGATCGTGATCACTGTCCGTGCGAATTCCCCGCGAAACGATAATCGCAGCGATTCCTGATCAATGGATTGGATCAAGACACGAAGCGGCAGAATCTCTCGACATCGAACGGCCGGTACCAGACTGCACAAGGAAGGCGCAATGGGCAAGAATCGCCCTGGCATCATGCCCCTGATCATTTTGGGGACCGGCCTGCTGACGGGCGTGGGGACACCATCCGCATGGTCCTACGAGTTGTTGCCACCAGGCGCACTGTTTTCCGAACCGGGAACGTCCGAGACGACAACCGCAGATCCGCAGCCCGCCTGGCCCGCGGCGCCGGCCGCGGGCCTGCCGTCGAATGCCGACGCCATTGACGTAGCGCAGGAACAGCGGCTGTCGCAACTCGAAGCCGAATTGCTGGCGATGCGAGCGGCACTTCAGGCCGAGCAGTTCGAGACACCTGCACCCGCCGCTGCAACGACGCCACCCACCCCAAACCGCCAGCCAACACCTCCCACACCTTCTACACCTCCCGCCCCTACCACGGCACCTAAGTTTGCCCCCACAACAAAGCTGACCGGATTCTTCCAGGCGGATATGGCTTACTTCTCGCAGGACACTGCCAGCCGAGGACAGTTGGGACATATTGACAATGACCTTGGCTTTCGACGGGCGCGACTGGCGGCGGTTGGGGATGTTGCGCCGAACGTCGGGTACTCGCTCGAAATGGACTTTGCGTTTCCCGGGCGGCCGTCGTTCATGGACGTCTGGATGGAAGTGCGCGATGTCGGTCAACTGGGCAACGTGCGGGTGGGACAGTGGCGCCAACCGTTTGGGCTCGATGAGCTCACCAGCGTCCGCGAACTGACCTTCTTTGAGCGACCGACCATGTTCGCGCTCGCTCCCTTTCGGCAAACCGGCATCGGGTTCGCCAACCACTCCAGCGATGAGCGGGTCACCTGGGCAACGTCAGTCTACGGATTTCCCACGGATTTCTTTGGCGACCACGTCGGTGATTCCGGTTTTGGTACTGCGGCACGGTTGACCGAACTGCTCATCGACGAGTGTGACGGCCGGCGGATTTTTCATGCGGGCGCGGGACATGTCTGGACGCACCCCGGTGCCACCGGATCGTTCTACCGCAACGTGCCCGAATACGGCGGCCCGTTTGGCGGCGCCAACGGAACGGTCGGCTCCGTACCATTCTTCGTGAATACCGGCACGTTGAGCGATCCCAACGCGCACATCATCAACCTGGAACTCGCGGGGGTCTCTCACTCACTACATTGGCAGGGTGAAGCGAGGTATGCGTTTGTGGATGTCAACGACACGGTCGTCACCCTGCCATCCGCGTACGCTCAGGTGGGCTACCTGCTGACCGGCGAAGTGCGGCCGTACAACAAAGCGAATGCCACACTCGGACGAATCAAGCCGCTGCGTCCGTTTGGCGATCGTGGTGGACTGGGAGCGTGGGAAATTGCGGCCCGTTACTCATATATCGATCTGAACCCAGCCGAAATCGTGGCTCAGGTTCCGCCGGTTGGCCAACCGGCTTTTGGCGGACGGTTGAACGATACCACGCTGGGACTCAACTGGTATCTCAACGACCGCACGAAGTTTCAGTTTCAGTACGTGCAGGCGATGCTCGACCGCGGCGGGATTGAAAGCGACACCAATATCGCTGCCTTCCGGGCCCAGTTGGACTTCTGACTGATCGCCCATCGCAGCCGCGGCTCGTGCTTCCGAAGTGCCGCCATTCCGTTGAGAACCGCCGCGGCGCTCTCCGATTTTTGTCAACGACGATCTGCCGTCGGTCTCCCCGCACTCCAGGAGACGTCGGCCGCACGGGTCTGGCGTGGTGGCAATCTTTGCCTGCCGCGCCAGGCCCGTTTTCTATTGGTTCTGCTCTCGTCCTCCGCCTGCCGCGGACCGGGTCTCTGTGAGTAATTTTCTCCCACCAGATCAGTCCATCCCGGGCGAGATCGCCTCTTGCGAGCTGTCCAGGACAGCAGTAGTCTTTTGTTTATATCCACCGAGATAGCAGCGTTCCGGGCGGGCAGCCAACAGGGCTTTCAGTTCGTCACAACTCCACAGCGGCAGCAGTGACAGAGTTCTCCGGCGGCGTGATCTGTCCGGCAGTGTGCGTTACGAACAGTGTCCGGTGTGAACGGTGTGCACGGGGAACAATGCGCGCAGGGAACAATGTGCGTTCAGAATCGGCGGCTCGCACCTTCCCACCGCAGACCGGCCTCACAGCTTCCAGCGAGGAATGAGAGTTCATGCCCCAGCGCCGCTCGCCCTTGTCGCAGTCGTTCTGGAACGCACGTCGCAGGCACAATACCCGGCAACTGGAGTGCGCGGGGCAGCCAGCGGTGCTGGAACCGCGGACGATGCTCTCTGTGACCGTTCCGGCGGGAGCGATCTCCGTCGACACCACGTGGACCGCTGCCAATGGGGAATACATCCTCCAAGGCAATGTGACGATTACCAATGGGGCAACCCTCACCATTGAAAGCGGGGTGGTTGTTCGTTCAAACGGCAACCAAGTCGAGCTTTCTGCCACGGGTGGTTCGCTCGTGGCGACGAACGCCACGTTTGAGGCGCAAGTGCAGCTTCGCGCGGGGACTCAGTCTTTTACTCTCAACGGCGGTACGGTTCGCGGTGCACTGATCTTTGGTTTTTCGCCGACCAACACCGCGAGTCTGACGAACGTCGACATTCACGGTTTTGTGCAATCGCACTCTTCAGCGCGCTACTCCATCACCGGCTCGCGGTTTCATTCCGGTGCCAGCATTTTCCCCACGTCGAGTAACATTGTCATCACCGGGAACGAGTTCCTGAGCGGGTCGACTGCGGGCACGCGAACACCGAGTTTTGGACAACTCCTCCAAGACAACACGTTTCTGGACGGGTCCACGATTCAAATGTCAGGCGATCTGACCGAGAGTCTGGTGGTTGGCAATGGCAACTGGATCACCGTCGATTTCAGCAACGTGACTGTGGCACAGGGTGTGGACCTGACGATTCAGCCGCGGGTCACGATGCGCGGTTCGGTGAACGTCGACGGCCGACTCTTCACCTACGGCGGGCGCTTCGAGGGCGTGGTCACATTCAAGACGGGCAGCGTCAGCCAACTGCGCGGCGCGGTATTCACCGCCGGTGGTCGCCTGCACCTCTCACCAGGTGCCACGTTGACGTTGACGGAATCGACGTTTGGCCCTGGCTTTTCGCTCGCGGCGATGTCTGCTGCCATCCCTGGGCTGCTGGCGGGCAACACCGTTCAAACAGGGGCCGAAATCGGCATTCTGGATACTGAGATCACGACAGAGATCGTGCTCAATTTCAGCCCGGGAGTCACCAGCTATCTCGTCGCGGATACCGTCATCATTCGCGCCGCCGGACGCCTGGAAATTCCGGCTGGGATCACGGTCAGAGCACTCGGCGGCTTCGATTCGAAAATCACCGTGGAGGGGAACTTCACCGCCACTGGTGCCAACTTCTGGGCGGACGTCACCTTTCTTGCCGGCTCGACGGGACTTGTCGACGGAAACACGGTGGTCGCCTCCGCCGCGAGTTCGCTGATTGTCTGGAAAATCGACCCCGCATCGACCGTCGTCGTGACCAACAATACGTTCAATCGACCACTGGATGTGGAACTGTCGATTAGCCAGGTGTCGGGCTTTCTGGCGACCAACACGTTTCCCCGCGACAATTCTGGATTTGGCCCATTTGCGCGCGTACGCATCATTGGTCCCGCGCTGACGGACGCCATCACGCTAGCCCCGGACCCGCGCGTTGGATTCTTTCATTTTGTTGACTTTGTCGTCGCTCCCACCGGATCACTGACCATCACCCACCCCGATCTCGCCGGGCAACTTGAGGGCCACCTCATTGTCGATGGCGCGATTGCCATCAGCGGGCTGAACGATCCTTCTGGCCTCAAGCTGGAATTGAATGCCGGATCGACGGGAACCGTGAGCGACTGGTTTGTTGGCAGCCAGTCATCAATCACCAAACGCTCGGGGTCGCTGGTGAGCGTGACCAACAACCTGTTTGCCTATTCCGACTCAACATTCTTTGCTGATCTCGATGTGATTGTCGTCGACGCGCCGCTGAATTCGTTTGGGCAGGTCGGGCGCATCGAAGTGCTGCCGGGATCTCTGACTCAGTCTGTCACGTTGCCGCAGCTAACGCCCGTCATTCACCTGACCCAGCCGCTGGTGATCGCCGCCGGCGCAAAGCTCACCATTCCGGATGATACCCAGGTAGTGGGCGGTTCCGTTCGCGTGCAAGGGGAACTGAAGCCTGCGGATTTGCTCACATCGGTCGAAGTCGAACCGGGGGGCGTCCTCGACTTGTCCAATGCGACGATCTACGCCGGCGTGACGGTCAAAGTGCAGCGCGGCGGCACGGTGTTGATGAACGGAGCCTTGTTTCTGGCGGATTCCATTCTGGAGGTGGAGGCCGATCTGGCGGGTGTCGATCTGTTCGCCGCCGGTTTTCAGGCTGGCTCGCGCATTCACATTCGCGGGGGCGAGATCGCCACGGCGGTCACGTGGCGCGCCGTGGGAGCCACCTATCAGCTATTGGGTGCGGTCAGCGTTGCCGCCACAGGGCATCTGACGATCGGCACGAATGCCACGCTCGAAACCAACTCGTCGTTTGCCATCACCATCGCCGGCACGCTCACGGCACGCAATGTCAGTCATCGTCTCATCGCACAGTCCGGTTCCACGTTGAACCTGACCAGTGCCACCCTGGTCACCAGCAGTCGAGTGGAAATCTCGCGCGGTGCGACGGTCAATCTGACCTCGGCTGTGCTGCGCTCCGGTGCCGTCATCGAATGCGAATTTGACCTGCCCGGCCTGACATTAACGAATGCCACGTTCGAAGGCACTGCCACGATTGGCATCCGCGGCGGCTTGCTCACTGGCAATCAACAATGGAGCGGAGGCACCTTCCGCTTCACACTGCTCGGCAACCTGGAGATCGCCGCCGGGGCCTCTCTGACCGTGTCAAATGGTGCAGCACTCGCGGCCTCTGTGTCTGAGTTGTCGGTCAGCGGCGCGTTCACGGCGACCAATGCCATCATCGACCAAAGCGTTTCTGTCCTCAGCGGTGGAAGTATCACGCTGACCGGCGGTAGCTGGGGTGCCGGCCGCCTGACGCTCAACGAAGGCTCAACGGCTGTCATCAGTGGTGTCGCGTTCGCCGCGAATGCGCGGCTGTCTGCCAGTGCTGAACTGGCCAGCCGCTTCGCCAGCGGCAATACGTTTGCATCGCCGACAACCATCGATGTGCTGGCCGGGACATTGACGACCACTACGTCTTGGCAGCCCAACGCCGCGGGACTGATATATCGCCTGCTGGGGGCGGGAATCGTCGTGGCGAACGGTGCCACACTGACACTCGGCGCCGTCACACTCACCCGAGAAACAACAGCCGGTCAATTGATTGTCGCAGGCACTCTCGCGGCCACCGGCAGCGTGTTCGAGCTGCCGATCATCCTGCAGTCGACTTCAGCCGGCTCCATCACGAACGCCAATGTCTCCCACGCGAGTGCGTTCCTGTCTCAGGCCGTTGGCAGCCTGACGACCATCAGTGGTTCGACCTTCCGATCGCTGGGGCTGACCGTTCCGTTGGACTCCCTCGCCACGATCGTCGCGCAGAATGCACTGCCGGGGGGCTTTGTGCTGGGGATTGCTGCGGAGACCATTTCGCGGGCCGTCTCTTTGACCGCTCTGGGCAATGTCACCTCCTATCGGTTTGACAACGTGGTCATCGCCGCTGCGGGCTCGTTGAACATTGCCAGCAGTTTGGCGTTGCAGGGACTGCTCACGATTGCCGGCCAGGTGACAGCGACCGGCGTCACCTCCACAGGGACCGTGCAACTGCTGGCAGGCTCGACCGGTGCGTGGACGAACTCGAACTTCTCGGGTGGAACCATCACCGTGGAGCGGGAATCGCTGACGACTTTGACAGGGAACATCATTCAGGGGTTGCGAACGGCCGCCGAACGCATTGATGGCCTGCTGGCGTCCAACACGGTGTCGGGGAGCACGATCTCCCTGTTGGGGGGCACGCTGACCACAAACGTCGTGCTGGCCCAATCGGGAAGTCTGTCTCGCTATCTGCTGCTGGACGAATTGACGGTCGCGAGCGGGGTGCGACTCACCATCGCAGCGGGCGTGACACTTCTTGGCACCGCTGTCGAAGCCCGTAACCTGTTGGTCGATGGGGAATTGCGAGCCGATGGCGTGACGTCAAGTTGGATGGTTATTTACCGCAGTGGTTCAACGGGCTGGTTCCGCAGTTCCAACGTGGTCGCCGCGGCCAGCTCCACCGGGATTTTCACCGGAGTTCAATTGCAAGTCGGTGCGACTGCCGACGTCTCTGGTAACACGTTTCAGAACCAAACTGTGCTTGGACTCCCCGCCAATCGTCAGCGTGATTTTGGCACGAACACATTTATCAACAATCCGAGTGCCCAGCAATTTGGCCTGCGCGGCATCACGGGGGGCGTCGTGACGGACTTGGCGGTCTGGCCCGAGATCACTGACGCCATGGCAGGACCGGGGCAGGGGAAAATTCGCTACCTGTTGGGAGATGTGACGGTCGCCGCCGGTGCGCGGCTCGTCATTCAACCCGGCGCGATTATCGAAGCCCTCAACGGTGCCACGTTGACCATTGACGGTGAACTGCTCGCGAATCAGACACAGTTCAAGGAGCTCAACCTCCGGCTGCGAGACGGGTCCACCGGAGAACTGAAAGCGGCCATTTTCGACCGCAGCCACCTGGTTCTTGATGCGGCTGCACAAGTGCAGGTGATCTACGCCAATTTCTCCCTGGGCACGGTCGAGGTCACCGGGAACCCCGCGGCGACCGTCAATCTGCAGCGACAAATCTGGGGTGGGACTTCCCCTTCTTCGATTGCCGCGAAAATCACCGATCGTAGCGACGACCCCAGCCGACCGGCCGTCGATGCGAGCAACCCCATTCCGTTCACACCATCCTCGTCGATTCGTCTGATCGCGGGGCGGGCGTGGTTTGACGCCAATGGCAATGGGTTGCGGGATGCCGGAGAAGGCTCGCTGTCGAGCAGCGTGACGATCACCGCCTACGCTTCAATCGACACTGTTCGCGGAAATGCCGATGATCTACTGATTGGCAGTGTTGTCACTGCGGACCAGTATGACTTCTCTTATTTCGATCTGACGCAGTTTCCGATTCAGTACAGCTATGCCTACCTTGCCGTCACTGGTCTTCCTGCCGGACTCGTCCCGACGGACGCGAATGCTCGCCTCACGGGGACCGCATTCGAACGCAATGTGTTCAACAGTGCGGGGCTGTCGCCGGTGAACTCCAGTCTCGCCATCCATTTTCTTGACTATGATCTGGGCCTGAGGCGGCCGCAGCGGCTCACGGGGATTGACCCCGCCACCGGGGTTGTAGCCGGGTCGAACGCCACGACAGCGTTTAGCGGCCTGCAGACGCTAGACACCGTGCCGGAAGTGGCGGGCTGGATCAATGTCACCACGGCCGATTTCAATGGCGACGGCTGGGCCGACATTGCGGGCCGCGTCGCGGCGGGCAACCGGTGGTTCTGCGCGCTGGGCAACGGACAAGGCTACGACACGCCGACCGAATGGGGTGCCTGGTCGCTCGGCTGGCAGTTGTCGACCACCTGGAAAAACATTATCGCAGGGGACTTCGATGGCGATGGACGCGCCGATCTCATCGCGCAGTCGGCCGGCGGCGGTTGGTGGCTGATGAACTCGAACGGCACAGCGTTCACTTCGGCCCGACTTGTCGCCAGTTGGAAGGCGTGGGAGGGGACCGCCAATGTGGCCGCCGGCGATTTCAACGGTGATGGCCGCCTCGACATCATTGGCCGCGGTGCCGGGCTCGACGGGCTGTCGCGGGGCACGGGACAATGGCACGTCATCCTGGGCAGTCAGCAGCCGACCTTCGACAACCGGGTCTGGAGCACGTGGAGCGACGGCTGGAAGCTCGTGGAACGCTGGCAGAACATTCAGGTGGGTGACTTCAACGGCGACGGCATCGACGATATCACGGTGCAGGCGTCCTCCACCGGTGCCTGGTGGTCGATGCTGGCGCTCGAGAATCAGTTGCGATTTGCCACCGAGCAATATGTGGGCCGCTGGGTCTCGAGCAGCAATCAGGCACTCGGCTTTGTGAATTTGCGCGGTGGCGATTTCAACAACGATGGCCGCGAGGATGTGATCGGCCAATTCCCCGCTACCGGGGAGTGGTTTGTGATGCTCGGCAGCAATGCCGCCGCGGGCTTTGCCCCGGCCACCGTCTGGCGGACTTGGTCGCAAGGCTGGCAGGTCACCACGGTGTGGGATCAGATTGCTGTCGTCGATCTTTCAGGCGACGGGCGCGACGACATCCTGGTCCGTTCGGCCACCACCGGCGCATGGTGGCGCATGCAGGCCTCCGCATCAGGCAT
>JBGSIP010000418.1:0-3814 GCA_041742495.1 Planctomycetaceae bacterium | reverse complement strand
CTGCAGCCGATCACCCGTGCCTTGTGCCTGTGGGTGTGAGGCCCTCCCTGCGGGGCAGTCCCACGGGATCGCCCCCAGTGATGAGCAAGCTCTGCTTCGTCTGGACCAGCCGCTTGTCAATCGAAACTCGTCTGCACGCGCAGCGGAGCCCGCAGTCGAATGGCTCCGGCAGTGAGCGCCCGGCGTGACGTAAACGCCACTTCCAGATCCGCCAGCGCTCCTAACTCGCCGGTGAATTCAAAGATGGACGTCTGCGGCTCCAGCCGCCGATGGACCATTCCGACGTTATTCGCCCGGAACGTCGAGTTGGTTTCCCGCAGATCGCGCAGTCCCAGTTGCACCTCAATCTGCTGCGGGGAGTTCTCGTTGCTGTACGGCTGGTCTGGCAACGGGTCGATCCGCACCTGGATGGTGCGTGCACTGATCCGGCGGGTCCAGACCTTCACCGGCGGCAAGGTGGAAGGCGCGCCCCCCAGAACCACCGCCGACTCCGGACTCGACGCCACTTCCAGTTCCGGCCAGCGCTTCACAATTTCTGGCGGCGTCGGATCGACTTTCCACATCACGTCCACGAGCGCATCTTCATTTTTCGGCCACGGTGAAATCTCGAGATTCCACCCCGGTGCTCCGCGTCCAGCCACAAACTCCTGTTTGACGGCGTCCAGCGTGATCGCGCGGCCACTGGCGGTGCGAATCTGGAAATCAATCCACACCGGCTGCCGGACCGGAAACTGCTCCCGTTCATGATCGAGGATCAGCGGGATGACACACTGGGTAAAACTCTGACCATCGGCCGAGTTCACGGCGCGAATCGACGCCGAACGCACCGCACGAATCATGGTGGGGACGTCCCGCTCCACAATTCCCAGCGACTGGGGATCGGCACTCGCCACCATTTCGGTGGAACCCTCTCGCAAAAAGCGAAACCGCTGCCGCCGGGCATCCGTTTCCAGTTTCAGGTCATCACCGGGGGCCAGCCGAATTGGCAGTTCCGAAGAGACCATATTCGCAAACCGGACTTCGTAGTCATCAGCCGCACGCAGGTTGTCAATGGCCTGGCCCAGCGTGGCCGTGATGGCGGGATCGTCGCGCGTCGTACGCCGCAGTTCGTACTGCCGCGGATCGAGCGACGCCTGAATGCGTTCCATCAACTGCCCACCGTCGCCGGCGTCCTGGCGCTCAAAATTGGGGAATGGAGTCAGGTTGCCAATAAACGTGTCAAAGTCGGCTCGTTCCTTGGCACGCCGTTCGGAGTCTTCCGGGTTGATATCAAACGCCACCACGACCACTTTGGTTGACGCGTTGCGCTGCAGCTCGTCTTTCAGCAGTTCCAGTCGGCCTGGCACGTCAAGATCGGTGGGAATTCCATCGGTGATTGCCACCACAATCCCCGCTGTGTTGCGCAAGTCGGTCAACGCATCGAGCAGACCCTTTAACAGTGGCGTATTGCCGAACGGTTCCAACTGGTCCAGTTGATCCAGCGTGTCACGCACGCGATCCTTGCCAGCGTCGTTCAAAGACAATCGCGGCAGGATCACTTCCACGTCATTGTTAGGGTGAATGACGGTCTCTGGTAGCGGGCGCTGGAAGACGCCGGGATACTTTTCATTCCGCTCAATCCGGCCCTGACGGTCCGCAAACCGGGCTCGCAACCCAAACGCCATGAACGTGGCCTTGTTGGTCCCGTCCAGCCGCTCACTGGCAATCAGATCGCGGAGGGTGCGGAGCGCGACCTTGGACCGCAATGTCCCCTCGATTGATTCAGTCATGCTTTCGGACCAGTCCAGCACGATTGTAATGGGTCTCGGATCGTTCCCCGCGAGCGTCACTCGTGCCGTCTCAGGCCGCGCCGCAACTTCCCACAGGCTTTCGCGCGCCGCGCAGGGATTGGCCGAAACCGACACCGATCCTGCCCATTCATGACCGCGGAACCACATCACGGGCAACAATTCCACCGGCGTACAACCACGTGAGCGTGGCTGGCCGAGTCGACGCACCTGAAATGCCGCGGATCCTTCCACACGATCCAGCGGCAGCGGCTGGGAGTTGTTGTCGACGGCGATCACCTCCGCATCCCGGGGCAACAGTTGCGCGGCTGCAATCCCACCAGCGAGTGTTCCCGAAGCCTGGATCGCAATGCGCGCTTCCATGCGTTCGGTATTTGGGTCGGTCAAATCGAGGCTTGGAATCAGCCCTTCGGCATCCAGTCGAAAGCGTGAGGCATTCGAGATCGCCTGGCGGCGGCTCTGAATGCCATCCGCGAATTCGGCCCCCAACGGACTGGCAAGAGACAGCCCCAGTGCTCCGCGCGCCTGATCGGCAACATCCAGCCACGCGCCCGCTTTGGTGGCAAACCAGACGCTCTCCACTGGCCCCTGTTGATCTCCGGGCAGAATCCAACGGTAGTTCAGCGTGCGATCGGCCTGCGCCACCGCATGTTGATACCGGCGTGTCAGCGCTGCCCGTCGCGCGGGTGATTGTTCGTCTGCCTTGAGCGTCAGCAACTGCGCGTCGAACAGCGGCAACAACCGCGTTCGTCGCTCCGCGGCCAACAGGGAATTGGCAAACGCACCGACGCCAGCATCCGAGGTGGCCGACAATTGCTCCCGATTCCCAATCCAGAATCCGCGCAACAGCTTGGACACCCGCGCCGAGTCATCGGCCCGTGGCCGCGGCCCCGCGGCAGCCACGGCATCCCGACAGGCGGATAACTCCGACGTTTTGGGGAGCAGCAACGCGGCCTGCAGCATCCAGCCAGCCTGATATCGCAAGCTGCTGGACAATTCTTCTTGCGGGCCGGTCGTATCACCGGAGTCTCCAGCAGCAAGTTCACTTCCGTCGCCAGGCGTGGCATCGCCGGCCGCTTCGTCGGTCGGTGCAGCCAGTGCCCGTTCGATCTTGGCGATCTGTTGCAACACCGTCTCGCGTTGTTCGGCTGTCAGTTGTGTCAGCCACAACAACGAGCGGGATTCCTGATACAACTCCCGCCGGCGAGACATCTGACGCGGCAGAGACACAGGAGCCACCTGTTCCAGCAGGCTGGCAATCGACTGGCCGAACTGATCCAGCGAATCGAGAACGTCCTGGCTGGCTCGCTGCAATCGCTCGGTTCGCTCCGCGAGCGTTCCATCCGTAACATCCGACATCTGTCGATCGAGTTCCGCAGCCAGCGCTCGACTCTGAATCAGCAGGCGATACACCTGCTGCCTCGCTTCCAGTTTCGTCATGAGCAAACTGGCTGAGAGATCGACGTTCGGGTCACCTGCAAACAGGCGCGCCGGGTCCGGTTCTGTCACCGGATCCCACGCCAGACTAGCCACCAGTCGCGCCTGCCACGCGTCGATCGATTCCGTCGGCGGCACCCCGGGCGGCAAATACACGTTGGCGGCCCACCGCGACAGGCTCTCTGCCTGCGCCAAGACATCCTTCAACGTGCCGGAGGCCAGCGCATAGGCATCGAGGAACTGACGGATCGCGGCGAAGCTCTCCGCCCGGTGTTCATTCGTGGCCGTGTTGTTCCCCGCGGTCGTATCGCCGGGAGAAACCACAAATGTCAGGTCTTCACGTCGCATCAGTTCTTGATCGGCGGCGGTGATCAGTTCTGCCACCAACGGGTGACAATGCAGGGCATAGGCTGTCGTTTCCTCAGCCAACTGACGACTCTGAATCAAACTTCCAAATACGTTTGGTGCCGGAGGTACCAATCCCCGTGCGGCAAATGGATACCGCTGCAGATTGGCCATCAGCACGTGTTCAGACTCGGGGCCGCCGGGCAAACCGGCACCCCGTCCGCCATCGCGGGGCGGTGGCCCGC
>JBGSIP010000417.1:0-15631 GCA_041742495.1 Planctomycetaceae bacterium | reverse complement strand
GCAGTTCGGGAATTGGACTGGGAATGGCGCTGGGGATGGCGCTGGCCGGTGCCCGGGTGGCCATCACCGCTCGTGACCCGGCAGAACTGGAGCAAGGGCTTGCCAAGCTTGCTCACGTGTGTGGCGACGCCATTGCCGTGCCCGCCGACGTGACCTCCTCCCGGGAAATGAACGAGGCGGTCCAGCAGATTCTGCAGCAGTACGGACAGATCGACATCGTCTGTGCAAATGCCGGCACCAATGGAACGTGGGGGCCGCTGGAGGAGTTGAGCGACGAAGACTGGCAGCAGACCGTAGACGTCAACCTGACGGGAACGTTCTTCACCATTCGGGCCGCGCTGCCGGAACTGAAACGCCACGGAGGGTGCATCCTCATCACCTCAAGCGTGAACGGCACGCGGATGTTCAGCAACCAGGGTGCTGCCGCATATGCCGCTACCAAGGCCGCGCAACTGGCCCTGGGCCAGATGCTGGCGCTGGAACTGGCCAAGTCACGGGTACGCGTGAATGTGATTTGCCCAGGAGGGATTGAATCGGCCATTCACGACAAAACACAACGTCTGGATCTGGGGGAAGATGCCGTTGCCGTGGAGTATCCGGAAGGAAAAATTCCGCTGACAGCCGGAGCCATGGGCAAGCCTTCGCAGGTGGCCGACCTCGCGGTGTTTCTCGCCAGTGATGCCGCGGCACATATTACGGGCACCCCGATTTGGATTGATGGGGCGCAATCTTTGCTTCAGGGATAAGTCCTTCAGGTTGGTCCACAGAAAAGGCCAAGTTTACGTAGGCCTGGATTCGACTTGCGCCGGAAGGCCGTTGGTTTCTGCAACTGCGGGCGAGCGATGCGCGGACAGACTGGTGGGTCACCAGCCAGGTTCGCACCCCCTTGGGGGCAGCCAGTGGGGACCGTACGAATAACCAGTGTCCCCTTCCGCACCAATTGTGATTCCACCACATCCTCTACAAGGAGATCGCCATGCCAGACACTTGGACCGAAAAAGATGAGCGGCAGTATGATCATGTCCGCGAGAGCAACCTTGATCGCGGCATGGGAGAAGACCGGGCCGAAGAAATCGCTGGCCGCACGGTCAACAAGCATCGCCGGGAAGTAGGCCGCACTCCCCAGAAAACCACGCAGGGGACGGGCAATCCCAACAAGACACTCGAAGACCGCACGCGAGACGAACTGCGGAACATGGCAAAAGAGATGAACATTGCCGGGCGCGGATCGATGAAGAAAGATCAGCTGGTGGATGCCATTCGCAAACATCAGCAGTGATCGCCGTCGCTGCCCAGATTCACCGCGGCTGATGCTGTGGGTTCTGAGGGAGCAGGTGACGAACCAAAGATGGTGGCGTTGATCCCGCGGGGCTGTGAACGTTCCGCGGGATCAAATTGTTGACACGTCCAGCGAATAGACTTGCACACTGCAATCTCTCGCAGCCAGTGCTTTCAATGGACTTCGCGAGGAGCTTCATCGGATTCCGGCTCCGGCTCCGGCTCATTGGTCGGTTGGATGCCAGCACCGCGGATCAACAACTGACGCAGATCGGGAATGCCCAGCAGGTGGAGCGTGCCGATGTACCCCGCCGTGGCCGCCACAACAATGACGGCCAGCCGCGCACCCTGCCAGACGAACCCAGTGCCGGCCGGAATGATGGCCAGTAGCGACCACGCAGTGACAGCCAGCACACTGGTCGCCGCAGCGATGGCCACAAATGGTTGCGCAAACAGGCCAGCCGTGGGCAGCGCAAGCTTGCGGCCCAGCAGTGCGGTGACCACCCCCGCCTGAACCATCGCGGTCAGTGAAGTCGCCCAGGGGAGACCGCTGGCTCCCACCAGAATCAGGCCCGCGACATTCGCGATCAGATTGAGCCCGACGACGGCCACGCCCACCCGCAACGGCGTCCAGCGATCCCCCAGCGCATAAAAGCCGCGATGCACAATCAACAACGCCATATAGGCCCAGACGCCACTGGAGTAAGCCTGCACCATGTCGGCCGTCTGGCGAGCATCCTGAGCGTTGAACTCACCCCGCATCAGCAACAATTCGGTCACCGGCAGGGCCAACATCATCAAGCCGCAAGTGGCGGGCACGCCCAGCAGCAGGACCCAGCGCAGACCAAGCCGCAGGTCAGACATCAACCCCTGAAAGTCCGCCCGGGCGGCATGCGCGGCGAATGCGGGAAAGAGGACTGTGCCCAGCGCCACGCCAATGACGCCCAGTGGAAACTGATACAGCCGCTGTCCGAAATAGAGCGCAGACGCCGTTCCTTCCGCGAGGTCCAGCCGGTGATACCAGACGTCGGGGGGCACGACGAATTGAGGCCGTGCCAGCCACCATGCAATCGCGCTGTCGGCCAGCGTGTTGAACTGCGTGATCGAGAGCCCGGCGACAATCGGGAGCATGCCGCGAAAGATCCCGCGCGTCGAACCTGTGGTGCGAAATTGCAGCCAGCGGAAACCGGCCTGCCGCAGCGCCCAGGCCGCCAGTCCCCACTGGCAGGCTCCCCCGATGACAACCACGATTGCGGTGGCCCGAATCTGGGTGTGCGGGGGCCAGTCCGGTGAAATCACGGCGAGCAAGCCGGCCAGCCACACCAGATTCAGCACAATCGGAACCGTGGCCGCCCAGCCAAATCGCTCCAGGCTGTGCAGCACGGCGGCCGCCTGTGCAGCGAGACAGACAAACACCACATACGGGAGCATGATGGCGGTGAGTACAATCAGCACCTGCCAGTATTCCGACAGTCCGCCGCGCCACAACAGCAGGCCCAGCGCCAGCTCCGAGAGGAGCACCAACGAGCCGAGCACCTGGACCAGACGTTCCAGGACGCGCGCCGCAAGTGACCAGGCACGCGCCTGTCCAAATTCGGTGAGTTCCTGCTGAAAAGCGGGCAGGAACGCTGTCGAGAGAGCCCCCTCCCCAAACACGGCCCGGGCCAGATTGGGGATGCGAAACGCCACCGTGAATGGATCCAGCAGCGCTCCGTTGCCAAAGCGGGCGGCCATCAGCATGTCACGGGCGAGTCCCAGAAACCGGCTGACCAGCGTGAGTGACGAAACCAGCCTCACGTGCCCGGCAAAACGTCGGACACGGTACCGTGAGGAGTCAGCAGGTGAAGAGGGGGGCGGCGCGTTCACGCGCACGTTGTAATCGCACTTCGTTCACAACGCACCCCCACCCGTTTGGGTGGAGGCCTACTTGCTGGACGACAACGGCAACGGGATGTCGTTCTTGCCGCGGTTCACTTCGACAATGATCGGCGTTCTGGCACTGTCGAAATAGTCTTCCGACAGTTTCATCTTGGGCCGGGGAACGTCGTCGACGAGGCTGCTGGGTGTGACCGTGACCCGATAGCTCCCGGCTGGAATATCCGGTGACGTGCGTCCGCCAATGACGCGGTAGGTCCCCCCCTTGATGGCCAAGGCGGTGTACTCCAGTCCCTCGGGAGATACGAACACCACTTCAAACCCACCAGTGGGTTCCCCGTCGACGAGGACCGTACCACTGACGGTCCCCATCGGGATTCCGCAGCCTGTTGCAGCCAAGGACATTGCGAGGCAGAGGAACAGCCATGAGCGTTGCATGCGAGTCACGGGTCGATTTTGAGAAGAGCATGGCCGCGAAAATCCCTCGCCTGAGCAAGAGTGCGGCGCTGGGAACATTGGTGCTTCGACGAGCAGGGTGGCTGCAGCGAACCGCGGCCACCCTGCTCGGTGGCTGACCTCGGTCGGTCCGTGTCAGACGAACAACGAGCCAGCCAGACAACAGTCCGCACAACGACTCGTTAGAACTCGCCGAGAGGATTGCCGTCGGATTTCATCGCTAAGTTCTGGTATGTGGTGGAGGAGAGGTTCTGGCTGATAAAGCGAACTGACCCATCCCCCATGCCGAACTGGGCTCCACCGGCGTGCAAGCTGGAAAAAGCTCGGCCGCCGTTCGTGTTCGAACCCGATTCGGCCCACCAGTCGCGGTTGAGGCGCTGAGCATTGTCGATGCGCCCCAGGTGCATGTGGATACCCGTCCCGCCAAAGTTGTTCGCACGGGGGACTCCGACCCAAGTGCCCGCAAAGAATTCGGAGGTTGTGCCGTCAGAGAAAGCCTGCGTGGGGCCGCCATCCCGTTCGCCGACCAGAAACACATTGCTCAGGCCGTCGGTGATGTCGCTAAACTTGAAGCATGTCATGCCCGTGAAGCAGGCCTGGTTCGCAGCAGCCGTCGGCACGGCAGCCAGATTGCCAATCGACGCGGTATTCCCGAACGTCACTGCCAGGTAGTTGGACTTGCCCACGTCATAGGGGTGTCCGCCCGCGCCACTACCGAAGTTGGCGACAGTCGGGGGCAGCGGATTGGGTGCCACATCAGAAGGGCACTGGAATGTGTCGATGCTGGACTGCAGGAGGGCGCGATCGGCAGCATTCCCGCTGGAGTACACGTTCGTCAGCCCGCGGGGGGAGTTCGGGGCGAGTGCATCGTACAACGGGCCCTGCTCGATGAACGGCAGAATCGCGACCGCCCACCCATACTGGGGTCGGGCAAATCGATTGCCACCACCCGCTTCACTCACGATGTACCCGGCCGGCAGGGTCTTGTAGACGTCGTGATAGTTGTGCATCGCCAGCACGATCTGCTTGAGATTGTTCTTGCAGCTCGAGCGCCGGGCGGCTTCGCGGGCTTGCTGCACAGCAGGCAGCAGCAAGGCGACCAGAATCGCGATGATGGCGATCACCACCAGCAATTCGATCAGGGTGAATCCTCCACGTTGGTGCGAAGGCGACGAAGACGGCATGGCAGAACTCCCTGGTAAGGCCACAAATGACATCGATGATGGGCGATTGCAGTAGCTAGTTGTGCTTTGCGAACACGGGCCAACGCAGCGGCATACGCCACGATGCTGGATCGCCGGCTGTCGAATGATGGGGACCCGCTAAAACCGTCCCGCGTGCAGCCGCTCTAGCTGAGGAATTGCATCGACAAATTGAGAAATACAAGCATGCTTATTCCAGTTCTCGTCGGCAAGCGAATATTGTCCTCAAGGTCAAATCAACGCACATGTGGGGATAAATATGCCACCGGTTGCCACGAAAATATCATTTGCCAACCGCTCGGGCAGCGACTTTTTGAGCACGCTTGAGTGGTCGGGCCGGGCGGAGAAAAACCGGCCGCACAAGTTCAGGGCAATCGCCGCCAAACTAAAGGCTCGACACGCACCTATGGAGCCGGCACGCCGATCGTGTCAGCAAAAAACTTCGCGAGGAGCGGGCCAGTCTCTGCCGAACGCTGTTGAAACACGCCGTGTTGCGCGTCGGGATAGATTTTCAGCGAGACGTGTTTGGCACCGGCAGCCTGGAGAGCCGCATGCATGCGCTCAGCCTGGCTCAGCGGAACAATCGGATCTGCCGTTCCGTGAATGAGCAGGAACGGCGGTGCGTCCGCCTTGGCATAGGTGATGGGGGAGGCGCGGCGCAGCCGTTCTTCCAACGACTCCGGCGGTCCCGCCAGAAATTCCGGTACGTTTTTTCGTTGGGTCTTGGCCTCTGCTGACCAGTTCAGGAAGTCAGTCGGCGTGGCGACGGCACAGACGGCCTGGACCGCGCTCGAGTGCTCCTGAAAAGGGCCGCTCCCTTCGAGTTGCTCTGTCGCCGGAACCAGGCCGAGCATCGAGACCAAATGAGCCCCCGCAGAATTGCCGAAGGCACCTATCCGCTCCGGGTCCACCCGGTACTCCGCGGCGTGGGCACGCAGCCAGCGCACGGCACACTTCACATCTTCGATGCACGCCGGCCAGACGGCTTCGCCCGACAGACGATAGTTCACTGAGATGCAGACGTAGCCGCGGGAGGCGTACTCCAGAGGACCAGCGCGAAACAAGCCTGTGGCTTTGTCGCCAGATTTCCAGCCTCCGCCATGAACGAACACGATCGCGGGAACTGGCTGCGCCGGCAGGGGCTCAGGGAGGAACAGGTCCAGCCGACACGCCGGACTGATGTCGTGATAGGAAATGTTCTCCTGCATCCGCACGTGTTCGGGAACGTCGGCCGGGCGGTTGAGTCCCAGTCGCGCCCGGAGATTCGGTGCGGGGGCTGCAGCGGGAGGCTGGGCCCATCCCCAACCCTCGCAAAGCCACATGGAGCAAACACACAGCACCATCGCAAATTGGCATGCTGACCAACCGCGATCGGATAACATTTGAGTCTGAGCCGACATGTCGCTTCTCCCGAAGTGGTGACGAATTGAGCCCGCAGCGAACATCCTCGCTGGAAACTGCGAGTATAGGCAACTGACTTCAACGTCCTGATCGCGTTGCCTGAGACTTAAACCCGTGCGAGTTCCTCCAGGTTGCGTCCACGACCGACCGTCAATCGCGGTGGTGGACCCTGCGGGCTAGTGAAACTGTGCCCGCGAGGAAGTTGGCGGGAACGCGGCAAGACTCGAACGTCTTGCAGATTATAGAGTTGTGGCTGTGGCTATTCCTCCCGCCGACCGGTCGGATTTCTTGACGACGAGCCCAGACCGGGTATGCTTGAAAGGTTCGGCCAACGCTGCCAAACCTCGCTGGGAGTCGCGAGCTGGCAGCGGGCCCGGGCAGAGTCAGAGGGGTCTGACGTCTGCCGCTGGCGAAACGGAATCGACTGGCTCAGAAGCGGCCTGTGCCCTGACTGTGACAGTGAATTTCACCAACTCATTTCGGCCAGCCGTGTGACACGGGCCAAGTCTATTGACCGAGCAGGTCAGGGGGGATTTCGCGTGACGTTGGCCGACTGGAGCGAGTTTAAGGAACAGGTCCGGTCGGCGACCGATCTGGTTTCACTCGTTCGCGAGTCACGGGCCGTCACGCCACGCCGCGGCAATCGCGAACTGGTCTGTTTGTGCCCGTTCCACGACGACCGCAATCCGTCCTGCACGATCAATGCAGAACGTCAGTCGTACAAGTGCTGGTCGTGCAATGCGGGGGGTGACTGCTTCTCTTGGGTGATGCGACTGGAGAATGTGGATTTTCGCGAAGCTCTGGAATTGCTGGCCCAGCGGGCCGGCCTGGAGTTGCCCCGCCAGGGGCGCGGAACTGCCGGGGGTGGTGCCGCAGATCGCAAAACGCAACTGGCAGCGCTGACGTGGGCTCAACAACTGTTTCATGAGTGCCTGCTGCGTGATCCGCACGCCGCCCCCGCCCGCGACTATCTGACAGAACGAGGATTTGGTCCTGAGGTCTGGCGGCAGTTTGCCTTGGGCTTTCATCCGGAAGACTGGCGGTGGCTGCTGAACAAAGCCGGTTCGCGATTCTCCCAAGAGGTGCTGCTCGCCACGCGGTTGATTGGCAAGAGTGAGCGCGCGACAGAGCCATTTGATTACTTTGTGGGGCGCGTGATGTTTCCCATTCACAACACGCGTGGTGATTGCGTGGCGTTTGGGGGACGTGTGCTGCCCGGTCGCGATCAATCGGGAATGGGCAAATACTTCAACAGCCCGGAAAGTCCGCTGTTTTCCAAGAGCCGATTGCTGTACGGGTTGTCGCAGGCCAAGGATGCGATTCGTGAGCAGGGTTGGGCGATTGTGGTCGAGGGCTACACAGACTGTATCGCCTTGCATCAGAACGGTTTGCGCAATGCAGTCGGGTCGTTGGGCACGGCCCTGACCGACGATCACGCGGCGCTGCTCAAGCGGTTTACGAATCGCGTGGTCGTGATTTTTGACGGGGATGACGCAGGTCAGGCGGCCGCAGAGCGGGCCTTGCCGCGGTTGATTCCCCACGATCTGGATTTGCGGATTCTGACACTTCCCGGCGGGCAGGACCCCGCCGAGTATGTTCGCGATCAGGGGGTCGAGAGCCTGAGAATCCTTGCAACCGGAGCCGGGGATGCCTGGAACTACAAACTCGACGTGCTCATTCGACGGCACGGTTTGGAATCGTTGTTTGGACGCGAGCGGATTCAGGAGGAGATGCTCGAGTTGCTGCGACTGATGCCCCGCGTCTCTGCGACGGCCAAGGAAGACATTCTGCTCGCGCGGTTGGCGCGGCGATTGCAAGTCTCCGAAGACCGTCTGCGTCAAACTCTCGAAAACCGTCGAAACCCCGCTGCCATGATCGCTCCCACTCCACCTGCTGCACCCGGCGGAACAACCGCCGATGCTTCTGCCCGTGAGTCGGCGGCACGTGCAGCGGCCTGGGACGCGGCCTGCCAGGAACTGTTTCAAGACCGACTGCGGCCGGATGACCGCCTGATTCGCGAAGCGATTGAAGTGATCCTGGCCGAATCGCACTGGTACATGGAAGTGATGGAGCGATTTGCCAGCGACGAAATCGCCAATCCGGTGCTGCGAGCCTGCTGGCGAACCATGAGCCTGATCGCTCCCGATCAGGAAATTCCCCGCTCGGCCACCGGCTGGACGGACGACGAGCGTCTCAAAAGCGTGCTGATCGCGCTGGAGCACTCGGCCCTTGGCAAGGGATATGCAGAGCAACTGGCCCCGCAAGGCGGCCAGCGACCTAGAATGCTGGAAGACTTGCTCTCCGCGTGGGTCCTTGTGGAAGCGCGGCGAGATTACGAACGACAGGCAGGGGAGTCGCCGGTGGCCGAGGGGGCCAGCCGACGCCTCGATTCTGCAGCAGAGGAACTGCTGCGCAAGGCGACGGAATTGCATCGCCTGCGGGCAGTCCAGCGACTCGATTCCTAGGGATTGATCTGGGTGAAATGGGCTCCCCGGGGGAGCCTGTCGAGCCAGATTCTGTTCCGCGGAATGGAGCCGCGGGTATCACGGATGATGCGGACAGGATGTCAGCATTGGTTTGTTTGCTGTGGTCAACCGGCGCGCTGCGATCGGTTGAGGCAGTGAGCGCCGGGCAAATCCGGCAGCGGCCCCGCGTGTGACATTTTGTTCGACCATCATCCCGGGTGCCTCAACCGCCCTGGCCTGCCCCCACCCTTCGGAGGATCGTTCCTGTGCATCGGATCGACGATAAACTTCGCGAACTGATCGAAATCGGCAAGCAGCAAGGCTATTTGAGCTTTGCCTTGGTGAACGATTATCTGCCCGATGAGGACGTGAATCCGGACAAGCTCGATCAGTTGCTCATGAGCCTGGAAGAGCTAGGGATTGAAGTGCTCACCGAGAAGCACATCATCCACCGCGCAGCCGTCGCAACCGCCAAGAAGACCGCCAAGGCCAAGAACCCGGTCCCTGCGCTCGACGAAGGTTCGCGGCGCATTGACGACCCGGTGCGCATGTACCTGACGCAGATGGGCGAAATTCCGCTGCTCACGCGGACGGAAGAAATCTCGCTGGCGAAGAAGATCGAAGTGACCCGCAAGCGGTATCGCCGGTTCCTCATGGAAAGCGATTACGCCATGCGGGCTGCCATCGACATTCTGCGCAAAGTGCATCAGGGCGAATTGCCCTTCGACCGCACCATCAAGATCTCGATGACCGAGAGCCTCGAGAAAGACCAGATTCTCGGACGGATGCCGCAAAATCTGCAGACGCTCGACGCGCTGGTGCAGTTGAACGACGCCGACTTCGACCAGTTCCTCAACGAGACGCTGACCAAAGAGGTCCGGCAGGCCGCGTGGGACCGCATTACCATTCGCCGCCGCAAGATGACCACCCTGGTTGAAGAACTGAGTCTGCGCACGCAGCGTCTGCATCCGCTGCAGCGACGGCTGGAGCAGATTTCCCAGCGCATGTCTGAACTGAAGTCGCACATTGACGACATCCGCAAACGCCGCGGCACTCCGGAAGCCATTGCCAACCTGCAGCAGGAGCTGAACGACCTGATGCGGATGACGCTGGAAACGCCCGAATCGCTGGCCAATCGCATCAACGGTGTGCAGGAGCGGTCCGAATCGTACGAGCAGGCCATGCGGGATCTGTCCGGCGGAAACTTGCGCCTGGTCGTCTCCATCGCCAAGAAGTATCGCAATCGCGGGCTGAGCTTTCTGGATCTCATCCAGGAAGGAAACACCGGCCTGATGCGGGCGGTGGATAAATACGAATACCGCCGCGGCTACAAGTTTTCGACGTACGCCACCTGGTGGATTCGACAGGCGATTACTCGCGCCATTGCCGATCAGGCTCGGACGATTCGAATCCCCGTCCACATGATCGAAACCATGTCGAAGCTGCGGAAGGTCAGCAAGACGCTGGTGCAGATTAACGGACGTGAGCCGACGATCGAAGAAATCGCCGCGGCCGCCGATATTCCCGTCGACGAAGCCCGCCGCGTGATGAAAATTTCCCGCCACCCCATCAGTCTGGATCGGCCGGTCGGCGAAGGCGAAGACAGCTACTTTGGCGACTTCATTGAAGACGTGTCGACGGACAGCCCGGTCTCCGCCGCGACGCAGGAAATGCTCAAGGACAAAATCGACTACGTCCTCAAAACGCTGACCTATCGCGAGCGGGAGATCATCAAGCTGCGGTACGGCTTGGGAGACGGCTACACGTACACGCTGGAAGAGGTCGGTCGCATTTTCAAGGTGACCCGCGAGCGCGTCCGCCAGATCGAAGCCAAGGCCGTCCGCAAGCTGCAGCACCCGGTCCGCAGCCGGCAGTTGAAAGGTTTCCTCGAAAACCTGATGGCCAACGCGGGCAACTGAGCCTGCCTGCCCGGCGGTACTTTGCTGCGGCAATTGCGACGCGGTTCCCGCAAGAACGCGAATCTCGGCCCCGGTCTCACGCACGTGCGAGACCGGGGCTCATTCGTTGGCAGGCGGTCACGGGCACACCCGCGAGCCCGCGACCTCGTTGAACTGAGTCCGGCAATCGACACTTTTAAGACATATGCAGTCAGACCCGGTGAGGCGTCCCCGAACCCGCCGCAGCCTCTACTGCACTCCGGGAATCATGTCCGCTGCGCGCTGGATTTTCGACAGGGCGTTCGTCACTCCGGCCGGATTGGCGGCGAACTCAGTGACCAGCGACGCCGTACTGACGTTGTACGGGTTCCCGATGAGATACACGCTGGTGCCGGAACTCACCAGGTTCAAGGTCGACTCCAGCGTGGCGGCTGACCGCTGCGCCTGGGCGGCGGTCATCTTGAGCGACTTGTTGTTGAGCTGGGCCAGCGTCTTCATGGCATCGGCACCCGGCTTGAGCTTGCCGAGCAAGCTTTCCACCACAGATGTGACGACCGCACGTACGACACCAGGAATGCGTTTGAACCGGCTGGCGACAACATCGCGCCCCAGCGCTCCGTACGTCCCGCCGATCAGGGTGGCAATGTCCTTGGGTTTGGTCACGATGTCCTTGAAGCTGTCGGCGATTGCCCCGGGCATCTCCAGCAGAAAGGTGTTGTAGATGAGGTTGTCGAGCAGTTTGCCCATGCTGGGGGAGGACAGGTCGAGATCCCGGCGGCCTTCTCCGTACAATGACCAGGCCCCCATGTAGAGGTCGAAGTCTTTGCCATTTTTGAGCAGGAAATCGCCGATGTCGGCAATCGTCACCGCGGCGATTCCCAGCCTGCCAAAAGCACCTCCGGCAATCAGGCCAATCGCAAACTCCACCTGGAATTCGGCAATCATCGCGGAGCCGACCGCGTTGTGGAACGCGGTCACCACGGCCTCCCCCCGGGTGTCCGCAAAGGCGTCGCCAGTGGTGTCGACGTAGACCTGCCCGTCGCGGAAATTGACAAAGTAGATGATGCCCGTGGTGGCCCACAGGACATAGACCTTGTACTTCCCTTTGGCGTCCCACAGGGTGAAGGTCGACCCGGGGCGGATTTCGCCATCTTTGGTGTAGGCGACGTTGCCGGGCAAAAGTCGAATCGATTTGACCAGCGTATTGAGCAGGTCCTTGTCGCACTTTTTGATCATGGGGGGAGCCAGAAATGAGCGCTGTGCCGGAAGAGGAAATACCCCGGCCAGACCATCAGACAGCCAGACCACCAGACAGCCAGGCAGAGGGATGGCATCGAGTGATTATCTGTGCGCAATGGGGTCCGGTTGCTGGCAAAACCCGTTTTGCGGAGATTTCATGTCGACCGCCGGCCAATTCGTCCGTCGGCCATGCTGGCTCGAGACCCCGGGCACCGCAACGGGACGAGCGACCGCAGCCCAGCCGGGTAAGTCCGAGAGTGACACGCGTCGATTCGCAGGTCAGAATAGCGCTCATCCGCTCCTCCAGCCGCCAAAGAACGCTCCCATGATCTGTGTTTCGGTCACACCGACGTCGCGGACACTGGCCAAGGTCGATCTACTCAACGCAGCCGGACTGGCGGACGTGGTTGAGTTGTGCGTCGATTTTCTCGTCAAAACACCTGAGTTTGCCGACCTCTATCAGTCGATCGCCAAACCGGTGATTGTCTCCTGCCGCCGCCGGCAGGATGGCGGCCAGTGGGACGGAACCGAGCCCGATCGGCTGGCCCTGTTGCGGCAGGCCATCGTGGCTGGCCCCGCCTATGTCGAGTTGGACGAAGACGCGGCCCGCGCCATTCCCCGGTTTGGCAAAACCCAGCGGGTGGTCTCATTCAGCCGCCGGGACCGCGGAGAGTTCGACATCGACCAGGTGCTTGAACAGGCTCAGTCGCTCGCACCTGATATTGTGAAGCTCTCCTGGCCGACTCCCACGCTCGATGATGCCTGGCCCTTGCTGGCGGCGATCACCCAGAAACGCCTGCTGCCAATTGTCGGCCATGGCACGGGCCGCACCGATCTCACGCTGGCCCTGCTGGGACGCAAGCACAGCTCTCCCTGGGTGTATGCCGCGCTGGAAAAAGGGATGGAGGTCCATCCCGGCCAGCCCACGATTCACGAACTGGATGAACTGTTTCAGTTTCGGGAGATCGATGCGCAAACTCGCTTCGTCGCCGTCGGCGGCTTTAACCCCACTGCCATGGCGCACGTGCGGGTGATGAACGCCGGCTTCAAGGCAATTGGCAAGAACATGCGTTGTTTGCCGCTGGCCGTCGGTCGCCTCGCGCGGTTGAAAAAGATGCTGGAGTTGCTGAAAGTCCCCGCCTTCATTCCCGATAGCAGTCCCGGAGCCAGCGACACGCGGGAGTTGGTCGAACAGTCCTCCCCTCTGGAAATCCCCGGCAGTGCGCCCGACTTTCTCGTCCAGCGGGCCGACGGCTGGCACGGCTACAACGTGCTGCAGCGCGCGTTGAAGGGTGCCCTCGCTCCGCTAGTTGAAAAGACCGCGCGTCGCAGCGTGCTCGTGATCGGGACAGGCGGGGTGGCCGATACGTGGTTGCGACTGCTGGCCGGTACTACCGGGCCAGTCAGCGTTTCATCGCCAGAGAACGACGCGGCAGAAGCACTGGCCAAAGCCACCGGAGCCCGCCATGTGCCGTTCGCCAAAATCTACGAAACGCTGTTCGATGTGCTGATTCTGGCCGACCCCACGCTGGCCCCCGGCACCTCGCGCAATCAACTGAATCCATCGATCTTCCGGCACGGCACGCTGGTGATTGATGTCGCCCGCCCGCCCGAAGAATCTCTGCTGACTGACGAAGCCCGCGATCATCGCGCTCATGTGGTCGCACCACGAGAAATCTATGTCCCCTGCGTGCGGCAACAGTTTCAGGTGTTGACCGGCGTGGAACTCCCCGAATCGGTCGTGGCGGCGACCCTGAGTGGACTGACCCGATGATGGACAGCTCCGAGTTTCGCACCATTGGCAGCACAGACTTGCGGGTCTCTGCGGTGGCGATGGGCTGCTGGCCAATTGCCGGCATCACCAGTGTCGACGTGAACGAGACGGACAGCGTCGCGACGCTGCGCGCCGCAGTGGAGGCGGGCATCAATTTTTTCGACACCGCCTATTGCTATGGCTACCACGGAGAAAGCGAGGCGATGATTGGCCGCGTGCTCGGCGCGCAGCGGGATTCATTGGTGCTGGCCTCCAAAGGGGGCATCGAATGGCGCGATGGCCGGCAGATCAAGGACGCGCGGCCAACTCGCATTCTGGAGCAGTGTGCGGAAAGCCTGCGTCGGCTCGCCACGGATCGCATCGATCTGTACTACCTGCACGCGCCAGATCCCGCCGTTCCCGTCGCAGCGACGGCGGAAGCTTTTCGCCAGTTGCTCGACGCGGGGACGATCCGGGCGGTCGGCGTATCGAACTTCACGACCGTCGAGCAGTACGAGCGATTTTCACAGGTCTGTCCCATTCACGCCGATCAGCCGCCGTACAACATGCTGCAGCGGGAGATCGAAGCCGATCGTCTCCCCTGGTGCCGCCAGCATGACGTCAGCGCGAGGGTGTACTGGCCGCTGATGAAGGGGTTTCTGGCGGGCAAGCTGGATCGCAACCATGTGTTTGATCCCCGCGATGGCCGGCGGAAGTATCCGATCTTCCAGGGGGAGCAATGGGAGCGGACACACGATTTTCTGGATCGCCTGCGTCCGCTGGCAGCATCGCTCGGCAAAACGCTGTCCCAACTGGTGATCAATTGGACGATCCATCAACCGGGGATCACTGCAGCGCTCTGCGGAGCCAAGCGTCCGGAACAGATTCGCGAAACAGCCGGCGCGTTGGGATGGCGCATTCCCACGGACATCCTGCGCGAGATCGACCAGGCGATTCAAGATCGCGGAACGGTCGACAATCGCCCCGCCGTTTAACTGTCCCCGCGGGCAATGGGCCGCACGTGTGACGCTTTGCCATGCGGCGGCGCGGCTATTCGGCTGGCACAATCATGGACGCCGCGGTCGAGTCCCCCAAGTGCTCGAAATCGCGGAACGTCCACACCACCCGTTTATCACGCGTCACTTCGATGAGCTGCGGGTTCTCGGGACCAGCGTGACAGTTGCCAATGAGGATGTTGCCATTCGCCAGTAGCTCCAGAGTCGTGGTCCAGGCGAGCGTGATGCCCGGGAGGTCATGCTGGTGCAACTGCCAGACAATTTCGTTCTCGGGGGTCACTTCGATCACTGCGTGGCCGTTTCCCGTGGCGATGAGCGTGTTTCCCGTGGCTAGACGTCGGGCATTGAACACCTGATTCCCCCATGCCGTGGGACCGTGACCAGGAGCCGGCGCGCGATCGAACAACGGAACAGCGTAGTCCCACACGATTTCGCCGGAAGGGCCATATTCCGTCACGCGGCCTTCGCTTTCATGACACAGCAGGTAGTGCCCGGTATCCAGTTTGTAACCGCGGCGGACATCGCGATGCGGGCTGAGTGTTGCCACGCGATAGTCGAACTGGTGTTGGATGTTCCCCGCCCGATCGATTTCGATGACCCGTCCGATGCCGTTCTCGACGATCATCGTGCGATCATTCTCGATCCGCTGAAACGCATGCACTTCCAGTTTCTTGCCTTGGTTGCCATTCATGCGCCCTGCGTCGTATTCCCACACGGTGTTGCCGGCAGGATCGAGTTCGACCAGCAGGGTCCAGGAGCGCTGCGTCAACAGATTGCCGTTGGGCAGCCACTGAATGCCGTGTACCTGACGAAAGCCATCCCGCTGCCACTGCGTGGTACCGTCCGGGTGAAAGGCCACCAACTGGCCTTTGTCGGCTGCAATCACGGCATGGCGCGGGGACGAGACTTCGGCGGCCAGGGCACAGGTGGTCAGGCCGGCCACAACAACGACGGCGGTCAGCAGGCGGCACGCAAGTGGGCTGCGCATGAAGGGCTCCAGCGGTCTGGCAGACAATCGTCGGGGGGCCGGCGGCGCTTTGCTGCTGTC
>JBGSIP010000416.1:0-2912 GCA_041742495.1 Planctomycetaceae bacterium | reverse complement strand
TTCCAGCCGCACCAGCACCACCAGACCGGCGATCAATGGACTCACCAGCACCAGCAGCGCGGCGGCACCCATGCGCGACAACCACGGCACGGTCTCGTTATCGTTGGCTTCCGTATCGGCCGGGGGATTGTGAGAGCGGAGAGAATCACTGCCTGCGGCGTGATTGGCTGAGGCTCCCCACGACGGATATTCGGAGGTCGAAAACGGCCGCGAGGCCGCACTGTGCAGCCCCACAACAGCAGCCTCACTCATGTCATCTCGTGTGGTCGGCATAGCTTGAGCACTCATTGACTCGGTCGCGGAACGGCGGCGCGCGAGATCCACAGGTCAATCCCCCCGTAGCCCGCCAGAAAACATGTGTTGCCAGCCGTGGAAACAGTTCCCTGCCGAGGGGATATAGTGCTCCGGTGGGCATTCGGCTTACCGTAGTTGCCGGGCGAAACAGGATTTGTAAGCCTTGCCGACAATGGCACTTCGGCGCGCAGGGGAAACCATGATCAGAAGACCAGTCGAGCATGAGGCGGCAGGACCGTGGTGGTGCATTTCGCAGCCGGACCATGCCGTTCTGGCCGGTGCCCTTGCCCGGGCGTTTCAAGCGGTTTCCCGGCGTGTGCTCAGCAATCCGCAGAGTGCACCACACTTGCTGGCGGCGGCCGAGAGTTTAGCCCTGCCGTTTAATGATGTTCGCCTCGCGGAGGGCACACAGGGGAGGGAGTGGGGGCAGTCTCTCCACGGGGGCAACCCGCTGGCGGCCGCGCTGGTCGCGGCGATCGACCACCACGACGACGGGTGGGCGGACTGGGAGCAGCGACCGCATCTGGATGCGGAGAGTGGCAGCCCGCGGGATTTTACCGAAATGGATTTCGAGGACTCGGCCAGAATCTGGTCGGCCAGCGTCGCCATCTGCGAACAGTTCTCACCGCTGGCCGCGGCGTGGGTCTCCCGCCACTTTTGCTGGTTGGCCGAACGAGTGCTCGCGAAAGAACCCTCTCGCAGTCCCCACGCAATGGCCGCACAGAAATTCCTCACCGCACAGCGCCAACAACAGTTTCGCTGGCTCACCGCCGCCGACCCGGCCGTGCCCGATGAACGGCCGGGGACGCTCAGTGAGCAAGACTTGATCCGCCTGGAGACCGGTTTTCGCTGGGTGCAGTATTACGACCTGCTCAGTCTGAAGCTCTGCCTGACACCAGCGGAGACTGGGTTTGAAATCGCGGTCCCGAGTGGATTCACATTGAATTTCACTCCCGCTCCGGTCTCGGCGGACGCCGGTGTGACCGCATCCGACAGTTCCCAATCACCTCCAGAAATTCGCTGGCGGGTGGCTCAATGGATCGAGCCCGCAGCCCCGCCAATTTGCGTTTCTGTCCCTGCCCGGCTGATCATGAAGTCGACGTTCGAGTCGTCCGCAGAGTTCACGGCGGCGCTCGCTATGGCACCCGTTCGCGAACTGCGATGGGTCCTATTGCCTGCGATGTGAAGCGTGCCGCGGGTGCCGACGGCTGTGCCACCCAACGCAGTTCAGCCGGTGTCAGCGAGAAACCTCCATCACCACGCGCAGCCCGTGTGCTCCGCCGCGCAGGTTGGGTGCGATGGCATCGCGAAATGACGCGGCGGCAGCCGGAAATGCCCAGCCTCCGCCCCGCAGCACCCGTGTATCGGCCACAGGCGCAGGAGGCCCCAGCGGATCGACGGGGGGTGAGTATTGGTAATAGACCGGGTCGTGCCAGTCCTGGCACCATTCCAGGACGTTCCCCTGCATGTCAAACAGACCGAACCCGTTGGCGTCGTAAGACCCGACCGGTTGCGGGCGAGTGAGATCGCGGAACGAATTGGCCGCGAACGAAGATGGCTCCAGCCCCGACGGAAACGGCTCTCCCCGGCCGGCGCGACAGGCATATTCCCATTCGGCTTCTGTCGGCAAACGATAGCGGCGGCCCGCCGCCTGTTCTGCCGGGAGTGCCGACAGTTGTTCGCAGAAGCGGGTGGCTTCGTACCAGCTCACCATCTCGACCGGAAACTGGCGTGTGTCGATTCCCGCGACGACGGCGGCACCGTCCCCCTGGGCGCAGAACCAACTGGGCTGCTCGCCGGTCACCGCGGCGTATTGGGCCTGCGTCACCTCGTACACGCCAATCCACGTCGGACGACTGATGGTCACAAAATGCTGCGGGAACTCGTCGGGCTCAGCCTCGATCTGAAAGTGAGCCGCACCCATCAGATATCCGCCGGCGGGCAATTTGCGAAACGCCATCCCCACAGAATTGATGGAGGTCTCCAGAGGAAGCGGTCCTGCAGCGGATGGCCCGCTGGATGGCGGAGGTGCCACCAGGCAACCAGCCAGACTCAGCAACAGGCAGACTATCCAAATCGGCAGCCGGGATTTCATCGCGCGGCCTCCGGCAGAACTCCCCACTGCACCAGATGCGCCCGCAGCCCCGCCAAGTCGAGAAACACTTCTGCCTGCAATCCGTGGGTGCGTCCGGCCTCGATGTAAGGCGCGATGTCGTCGGTATAGAAGCACTCAGCCGGAGCACACTCGATCGCCGAGAGTGCGGCGTGAAAGATTTCTGGCTGTGGCTTGCAGGCCCCGACCTTGTAGGAGAGGACGTGGGCGTCGAAGAGAGTCCACCAGTCCAATCGCGGGCGGAGGAATTCGACGTGCGTGACGCAGGTGTTGGAGAGCAGTACCAAGCGCCGGCCAGCCCCTTTGATCTCCCGCAGCAGGTCTCCCACGCCGGGGCGATCGCCAAAAATATCGGCCACGGCGAGCCGCAGGTCCGGGAGTGAAAGCGTCACGCCAAACTGCTGTTCCAGTGCACCGCAGATCTCGGCTTCGCTGCGGCGTCCCGTTTCGAACTCGGCGAGCAGGCCCGAGTCAAACAGGAACTGCCGGACGTCGTCGGCCGAAC
>JBGSIP010000415.1:0-3701 GCA_041742495.1 Planctomycetaceae bacterium | reverse complement strand
TGGTGACGTTGAGCATTCGCAGCTTCAGCGTCTTACTGGTTTCGGAGTTCATGACGAGGTGGTGCAGTCCCCGCCAGGAGCCTTCGAGCTTCTGAAACTCAGCATGGTGCATGATGGCAGCCAACTGCTTGGACATCTTCTCGTCCAGCTTGGCAATCGCCATTTTCAGCGTCTTGGTGACGCTGCGATCCCACTTCAGCGTCCCTTCGAGCGCCACGCTGACGACGTTCTTGACCATATCCGCGGCATCGTCTTTCTGGACGGCGGCAGGCATGGCCGAAGTGATCTGATCGAGCAGGCTCAGGGTCTGTTCCTGTGCGGCTGCTCCTGCTTCCTTCTGGCCTTCGGTACTCATTATTCACCTCCCCCGTTGGAATTGCCGCCTTCGATGCCCAGGTTCTTGGCGGCTTCCGCCACCTTGTCCGTATCCTTGAGGATCTTTTCGAGTTGACCTTCAAGATCGTCGGACATGTCCATTGTGGTCAGCAGTTCACGCAGTTGGTTGCGGGACTCCAGCAGCTTCTTGAGCGCGGGAACCTGATCGACCACTCGTCCGGGGGTGAAGTCGTCCATCGACTGAAACTTCAACTGGACGCCCATTTCGCTGTCGTCACCCGCCAGCGTGTTCTTCACGCGCATGTTCAGTTCGGGCTTGATGGCCTTCATGACACTGTTGAAGTTGTCGCGATCAATCGAAACAAATTTGCGCTTCGTGAGGGGATCTGGCTTGGCGGTGGGGTTGCCTGAAAAATCGCCGACCACTCCCATCACAAACGGGAGTTCCTTCTTCACCTGGGCACCGTTCGTTTCGACGTCGTACGTGATGTGCACCCGCGGCTTGCGAACGCGATCAAGCTTGTGTTGGATGGACTCGGGCATCTGGGGGACCTTTCAATGGCGAACAGCAAAAACGCGGTCTGATGTGCCGCTGCGGGCCGTCCACGCACGCGGCGCCTGGTGTCCGTGCCCCAGGCGAACTCGAAAACCTCTGGCGGCTATCCGTCTTCGGGATTGGGAATGCCCACATCCTTAAACAACTGACGCCGTACGTCCGAATCTGCAATCAAATCCTGATACAACTCGACCGGAGACATCTTGCCACGCCGGATGGCTTTGCGAATTTCGGAGGGCAGAATGCTCTGGGGTTCGTGCTCATCAAACCACTGGGCGACCTTCTCCAGAATCATGAAGGCGTCGTTGCGAGAGCCCAGCCCGCCGACGGCCCGCCCGTTCGATCCTGCAATCGCCACTTCGCTGCTGCCCGATGTCTCCACCACCTCGGCCGCGGCGATCGCCGCAGCCATGCGATCCCCGGCCAACTGCTGGACAGAGTTGCGAACGTCATCCAGTCCGGAGTTGAACTTGGAGAAATTCGGAACGATGGACGAGTCCAGCTTGGCGTCGCAAACGTCACTGAGCCGTTTGACAGCTGCCTTGGCCAGTTCGACCTCGCGGACGATGTTCAGGAAGAATTGGACATCAGTCTCGGCGACCGCGACATTGAATTGCGGGAGCGTGGCTGCCCCGCGGGCCACCCGCTCTTCGCGCTCGGATGCAGGCAACGACTCCAGTCGCTTGGCCTGATCATACTGCCAGACGGCAAATGGACCGGCTGAAGCGGAGTTGGACGTAATTTCAATTCGTAACAGCGGCTGCGTGATCACGTCGCCGTTGAGTCGCGTGATGGGCTGGATGGTGACTTCTTCGCCATCTTCATCCGGGGCCGGATACAAGTCGTTCCAGTACTGATCGATGAGATCGGCCAGCATGTTGACTGCGGTTCCTAGCCCGGCGCACCCCCCCAGCCGAATCGACGCCTCCACCATGTAGGCGACGATCTCCAGATCCTTGCCTTTGGTTTCGAGATACTGGCGCCCCAAATCCCAGACGTCCTGCCACACGTACGCGGCGACGGAGGGCGAAGCACCGTCAATTTCTGCCTGGCGCTCTTCGTCGCGAGCGCGCCCGCGTGCGTCACGGACGCGGCGGTACAGGTTGTTCGGATCCTCGTCCTCCCGGAGGTCGATGCCGCGACGAGACTCCCCTTCGAAGGGAGCCAGGATGGCATTGATGTCGAGATCCAGCTCCACGCCTGCGCCCTCGTGATGGTCAGCGCAATCGTTGATCGATGGCGCTCATGGACTGATTGATTCGAGACTGCCGCCTGCCAGCCTGCCGATCCACACCCCACCTGCCGCAGCCAGCATGCCTGACGTCAACCGCCTGCGCGACAAACGCCGCTCACCCACTGTCCGCGCGAGGCTATCAAAGCCCCTGCCCCGTTGCAATGGGGCCCACACGCAGCCTGCCGCTCCTCATTCACCACATCCGCTCAACACCATCCGCCACGAAACCATGACCAATTGCATTGCCGTGACCATGAACCTTTGTGACGGCTACTCGGAACGATCGCGTAAACGTTCCCCCAGCATGATCAGACAGCGAGCGTGCAGGCGACTGGCCCACGCCTTGCTGATCCCCAGATGTTCGCCCGCCGTTTTGATGGACTCACCATCAAAATACACGCGGGTGATCAACTCGCGTTCCCGATCGTCCAGCCCGGCAATCAACTCGCGAATTGTTTCTCGCAGGTCGGCAGCCTCAGCCGACTGGAAGGGTGTGACCTCGCGCGACTCGCACTGCTCGGCCCCTCCCTGGAGATTGGAAATCATGTACGCCATCGACAGGGCCGACGTCGTTTCTCCAAACCATTCAACGGAATCCTGATGATCACGGGGTGCCTGTGCGTCATTCACGAGCACATCGTGCGCGGTTTTCTCGTAGCAACCGCGAGCATAATCGGCGCGACTGAACCATGACATCCGACTGAGTCCATCCAGAATGGACCCGCGAATGCGATAATAGGCATAGGTCGTAAACTGCAATCCGCGTTCTGCATCAAAGTCCCGCGCCGCTTCCGCCAAACCGACCTGGCCGTAGCCAATCAGGTCGTCGAGTTCGACTCGCTTGAGAACCTTCTGATGAATTTTCCAGGCGAGCGAACGCACCAGCCCCTGACAGGTGCGCATCAACTCAGCGCGATCCGTCGTCAGTTGAATGTCCGGGATCGGAGCCCCCAGGACAGGGGGATGCCCGGGGACCGGCACATGACTACGAGGCATGACGCGACTCCCGCTGAAGTTGCGCCCAAACGTGTTCGGCTTGCTCGCGAGAAGCCGCATCGTCAAACAGGGTCCGCGAGACCGATGTGGCGATCTCCTGCACGACGGCGGGAGAGAGCCCTCGCAGATCCACAATCACAGCGCCCACCATTTGACGCAGGACGGGATCCTCACTGAAACCATGATCCGCATATTGCCGGGCCACTTCCTGCAGTCGGGCGCGGACCGCCGGGTTACCTGGTGAGGCTGGCTGATCCACGCCGGATAAAATTTGTCCCAGCATGTTCGCCGAGAGCTCCTGCGCCAGATCGGGCAGCAGGTGACCGGATCCGGCAGTGACCTCCGATGCGCCACGTTCACGGCCGTTGAGCCTGGCATCAGCATCGGTCACCGGAACACTCCCGTAAAAGGCCACGCGGTCACCCAGGCAATCGCGGACCACGATTCGACAGCCTGCCCCTCACCAGTGCGAAGACCCGCGCCACGCGAGAGAGCACGTCGCCACCGATCCGCGCGAATGTCCGCACCGCATTCGACCCGGGGTACTCCCCTGGCGTCCCGCCCGCGCCGCAGATCGGC
>JBGSIP010000414.1:0-2549 GCA_041742495.1 Planctomycetaceae bacterium | reverse complement strand
CCGTGAGCAGCACGATGCCGGCGGCGAAAATCCAGAAGACCCAGTCGATTGTACGGTCGATTGCGTGCCGCAAACGGTCGTTTCGGAGCTCACAGTTCTGCGCAAAGGATCGCAGCAGCCAGTCCGCGTTGCCCGCCGTCTGGGCGCGCGACAGGGCCAGGGCTTCCGCCGGTCGCAGCAACCGCAACTGACGGCAGATTTCCCAATCGCTCAAGCCTTGCTCAGCCAGATGCGCAGCGCGGACGGCCTGAGTGCGGACCGCCTGACTCGACGAATGCCGTGACAACACGCCAAACGCTTGCGTGAGGGGCTGTTTGCCACTCAACGCCACGGACGCCACCCGCAACGTCAAGGGACGGGCAAAACGTCGCGGCAGCCAGAACCACACGAATCCTACAATGCGTGCCAGCGGTGTCGTCTCCCCCTGGGTGATCTCCACGACCCCCTTGAGGAACAACATTCCAGCGGCGACAACGGCCAGATAGACCGCGCCGTCACGCGAGAGCAACGCGGCGAGTCCAAAGAACACCTTGGTGACGATAGGCAGCTCTATACCGAAGCCTTCGAAGATCTCGGCAAAGTGGCTCATCGTAGTGTTCCGGACGCCCGTGATGACCGCGAACAGGAGAGCCATGGAAAACAACCAGCGATCCAAGTTTGTCCCCTGCCGGGTCATTCTGCGCTGCGCGCGAATCTGTTCGGCCGCAAGTGTGAGTGCTTCCGCACACGAGCCAGTCGACATACCGGTGAGCAGCAACAGTCGCGACGACTCCGATGGCAACACGTTTCGGCCAATCATGGTGAGGGCAATATCGTCCAGCCCCTGCTCGTCGGCCACGTTGGCTGCTTCCTGCAACTGCCGGCGGTATCGACCATGCGCTCCTTCTCCCAGCAGTCGCAGAGAGGATCCAATCGAACCGCCACTGCGAACGGTGTGCGCCAACAGTTCCACGAGGCCCTCTTCGCGCGCTAACGCGGCGATCCGCTGTGGCCGCGTCACCCAGCGCCACAGTCGCGAAAAAGGATTGATGGCCAAGGCCAGTGGGACACACATGATCAATGAGTTTCTCAGTCACCCGGAAGGGAAGATCGTCAGGATAAGTCGTTCAGCAGTCGTACGAGCTGCTGCAGTGGCAAAAGGGCGATCCCGCAGCAGTAGCCCACCGCGAGGGCTTGAGCCCACCAGACCACCGATTGAAACCAGACCAACAACACATTGCTGCGGACTTCGGCATCGATGCGGCAGGCCAGCGCCAGCGTCCGCAAGGCGCGCGCAGCCTCCGCCCCAGAAGTCGACCGCTGCAGAACCCGCTGAGCCAACCACAGAAATCGACCCGTCTCCGGCAGAGAAGTCACTTCCGCTTCCGTCAATTCGACACGCGCGTCCGCCACCCGCTGCGCCAGATCAAGACTTGTCCGCTCCCAGGCGGCCACCGGTGATTGCTGGCCCACCGCGGCCAAGGCAGCTGGTGCCGGAACGCCATGCTGCACCAGCACGGCGAGTCGGTCCAGCAGGCTGCTCGAAACATGCCTTAGCAGCGCTGGCCCCAATCCCGGCAGCCAGCGTACGAAAAGCACGACTCGCTCACCGTAGCGTCTCCACACAGCACCGGCAGCAAACAACAACACCGCCATCAGAATCGCGATCGCGCCAATTACACCCCAGATCCAGCCTGCTTGCACGAACACCATCCATACCCGAGTCAGCGGAGAAATCTCGATCCCGAAACCGTCGACGATAACTTCACTATACCGCCCGACAATCGGCACTAGCATTGCCGCTGTTCCCGCGAAGGCTGCAAACAGCAACAGTTGCATCGCGACGCGCTGCAGGGCGAACGTCGCGGGAATCCGCAATTCCCGTTCGGCCTGCAGTTGCTGCACGTAGTCCGCCAGCAGCAGATCGGCGTGCCCGAATTCTTCGGCCAGTTCGGCCGTGCCAATCAACGAAGGGGGGGCCCCGCAGCGCCGCACGGCGGACGCCAGTGATTCGCCATGGCGCAGGTGAGTCGCCAATCGATTGACCACCCTCGCCATCTGCCGATCAGGAAGTTGACCGGCCAGTTGTTCCAGATGCTGCGCACTGAGCCGACGGTTTTGCGCCTGGCCAGCGAGCACGCGGGCCAGATCGCCCGTCTGCTCGGGCGTCAGTCCATCAGAAGGTGGCAAAGGGGCATTCATGAGGAGGTGAACCAGCGATTCCTGATCCGTTCACTGGGTGATCGATACGTCGACTGTCGCACGAGTGGCGGTGCCGGCCGGGGAGGTCTCAAGCTGAATTCAGGTCAGAAACACAACACCATGGCGACACAAACAATGCCTGCAGTCTACAGCTGATTCGGCGCCGCAAATGCGTCCAGCAGTTCCGTAAATGGATACAGCACAGTCATCGCATACGCGGTAACAATCGTCGCCGCGAGTCCAATCGAAATCGCACCACCGGCCACAACAGCCAATCGTTCGCCCTTTTGGCGGGCAATGTTCAGCCGTTGCTCGCCCAGCCGGCGCGCCGCTTCCCCGGGTGTCTCCGCGGGCAAGCGGCTGGCCGT
>JBGSIP010000413.1:0-1931 GCA_041742495.1 Planctomycetaceae bacterium | reverse complement strand
CCGTCCGCAGCCGGTTCCTGAGCGCCGGCAGCGGGCCATCCAAACACGACCGCACCGGCCACCAGCAGGAACCCGACCAGCCCCGCGCGCCCGACGACCCAGTGAATGGAATGGAACGTGGTGCCCTGCATGATCGATCTCGCCTGCCCAAGAGCGCGAAACAGTCGCCTACCGCCGCCGAACCGCCAGTTGCGTGTCGCCAGCCGCCGTTCAGGCTACCCACACCCACGACGCCGGGCAATTCCGCTCTGCACCGGATTCGTGCTGCGGGCATCTGACACGGGAGGGTACCAGCCGTCACCACGCATCATCGCTGCGGAGTCCCCAGCACGTGTGCCAAGGCCGCGGGTAGTGTGGGATAGGCGAATTCGTAGCCGACGTTTTGCAGCACGGTGGGCTGCACACGGGTACTGGCCAACAGCAATTCGTTGGCCATCTCTCCCAGCAACAGGCGGAGTGCCACTGCGGGGACCGGGAACCAGGCCGGGCGATTCACCGCGGAGGCCAGCTCCTGTGTGAACTGGCGATTGTCGATCGCCGTGGGAGCGACAAAATTCACCGGGCCCGCAATCTCCTCGCGGAACAGGCACTCCTGCAGGCCATACAGCAAGTCGTCCAGTGCGATCCAGCTCCAGTACTGTCGCCCAGAGCCAACCCGCCCTCCGACACCCCACACAAATGGCGGCAGCATCGACCGCAAAGCTCCGCCCTGCGCACTGAGCACAATGCCAAACCGGGGACATACCACGCGGCAACGCCCCTGCAAGGCCGACGTGGCAGCTTCCCACGCGGTGGCGACGTCGACCAGAAATCCCTGGCCGGGGGGGGACTGTTCTGTCAGCACTTCGTTACCGCGATCTCCGTAGACCCCGGTGGCACTCGCCGAGATAACCACCCGGGGGGGCTTGGCGAGTGTGGCCAGTCGTTCGCACAACAACTGAGTCCCCTGCACGCGACTGTTGCGAATGCGCTGTTTGATCGCCGGACTCCAGCGTCCGCTGGCAATGCTCTCCCCAGCCAGGTGGACCACCGCGTCAAAACCTTCCAACTCGTGAGCGGCCAGTTCCCCTTTGTCAGGCTGCCAGACGAGCGTGGGAAACAGCCCCGGCCGCGCCGATCGCGACAGATGCACCACGGTATGGCCACCCGTCGCCAGAAACGCACTCAAGGCGGTGCCCACCAGCCCCGTGCCGCCAGAAATCAGCACGCGCAACCGCGGCAGGTGCTGATACTGCCGATGCCGCGCCAGATCGCCAGCCGTGACCCGATGCCGATAGTCAAACATGCGTGAGAGCTTGCCACGCACAAACGCACCGGCCACCCACCGCGACAACGGTTCCAGCGGTAACTGGTAGTCCAGTTCGTCATGCAGGGTACAAGCCTGCGGCCCCCGCGGTTCGAAGCGATGTTCATGATGAAAGCGGGCGAACGGGCCGCGGATCTGATCGTCAACGAATTTCCGCCCGGACTCAAAGCCCGAGTGTCGCGCCAGCCACGTCCCCCACGGGAAAGCGTGCATCTTCAACTGCACTTCCGAACCATCCCGAATGCCATCCGTGGGCGGGGTGGCCGTGATGGGTTCCCACGGAGGGGTGAGCCGCGGCAGCGCGCCCGGCCGCGCATGCCAGTCGAACGCCTCGTCGGCAGAAACCGGCAACTCCACCGAACGACGAAATGTGGTCACAACTTCCCCTTACCGACTCACGTCCCCCAACACACCCGGCCACACTTGCGACCGCTGCACTGCCGGGATTGTAGGGCACCCATCGATCAGGCCAGATGCAGGTCGGTTTGCTCCAGCCAATTCACGCCGCACGTCAGGTCCACCTCCAGTGGAGTGACAGTGGCATAGGCGGATTCCATTTCCTCCCGCACGAGCGCCGCAAGCACGAGCTGCTCGTCCGGAGGGGTCTCGAACACCAGTTCGTCGT
>JBGSIP010000412.1:0-3332 GCA_041742495.1 Planctomycetaceae bacterium | reverse complement strand
AAGAAGATGGGTCGGACGTGACTTCCTCATGCCCCGGGACGAGCCGGGTAGTAGTCTTTCTATTGCTGCGTGTCAGGCATCGTCGGGGTCACGCCGGGTGCCACGGCTGGACGAGCCAGCCATGGCACCCGGTGATCTATGATGGCTGACAAGTAGCTGTGGATGAACGACTTCAGACGACTGAGGCTTTCTCCGTGGCTCTGTGAGAACCAACCAGGAGTGAACGAGACGGGGCGCGCGGACTCTGCATTCAACGTTGGTTACCGGCGGCCCCGTGAACCGTGTCGTTCGCGACAGGACATATGATCTCACGGAGGCACAGAGTCACGGAGACGCACGAGAAGCCACGCTTGCCCGTCGATGGGGGGCTGATTGACTCAGCGACCTGATGGCGCGATGGCGTCAGGCACAGCCTGACCTACCTGCTACGAAACCCGTGCCCGGTCCAACCTACCACTTCGAAACGGGCGTTCAACCGTTATTCACGGCTTCTCGCCCTCACCTTGTAGTTCAAACGTAAATTCATTCGGTCCCGCTTCCGTAATTGTCGCCTTGAACTCAGACTTGTCAATCTCAGTATAGTTTCGGGGAATTCTTGAGACGCCTCGCGGGCGTTCTTTGCCCGTTGCATCAGCATCTCCGGGCTGGACGATCCATGACTCTATTGTCACCACATACTCCCCTGGACCAACTCCCTGCATTGAAGCGCCAGTCATCAGTTCGAACTTGCCATCGGAGGTCAGCATGCCACGGGAGGTGGCACCACGTCCGACAGGGTTGAAAAAAACCATTCCTTCGGTCAAAGGCTGAGAGTTGTAGGTCACTGTTCCGCGGCCGGCTGCGCCGGCGTGCTCAGTCTGATTGCAACCTAGAACTACAATTCCAAGTAGCGCGACAAGCAGCGATCGCGCACATAGCGAAAGGTGATTCAGATTCATTGGTGTTTCGTTGCATTACTCGCCGGCGTGATATGCCCGCGATCGGATTGGGCGGAATAAAAAAAGCTGCCGACAGCGCAAGGTTCGCCTGCACGGCCGGCAGCACAATTGGGCTTAGAGACTGGCACTTCTCACGCAGTGCGTCCTTTTGCGCCCTGCCGGTCATACTTCTCTAGAACTCGCCAACCGGGGTTCCGTCGAAGATCGACAACAGGTACTCAAATGTGGAGTTAACCGTTGTGGAATCACGGACAACATTGTTATCTGCGGCGAGCTGGATGTTTTCGCTGAGAAAGCGCACTGAGCCGTCGGCGAGAGCGAACTGCGCACCACCACGGTGCAATGAAGAGAAACCCAGCAACGCGTTGCTGCCTGTCACATTGGCGTTGATGCCTCCAAAGCCCGTCCCCAAGCTCGCGGAGATGCGTCCGATGCCGTTTCCGGCTGTGCCACGCGTGAACCACATGATGCTCGCGAAAGGCGGCATGAGTCCACCACCAACGCCGTCTACAAACTCAGTGTTCGTTCCCCAAGGGCCAGAAGAACGAAACTGCGGGCTGGCGATCTCATATGCACGTTCTCCAAGCAGGATGACATTGCTTGCTCCGTCGGTGAGGCTGGCAATACTCCGTTTGGCCTGGGACGGGCCGAAAACGCCGTCCATACCTTGGTCGCCGTAGTTGAAGGCCACTGCACCCCGATTGTTTCCAGACGACATCGCTCCCACATAGTTTGAAGTTGCGACGGCATTGATTGCCGCTTCGTTTCCCGGTGCGCCGCCGGCATTGTCACCTGTTGCACCACATAGCCCGCGGTAGCGACTGTTGTTCCGAAGTGGTCCTGCATCAGACGGACAGCGAAATGTCTGGACTGGTGTGATGATGACATTCCACGCCGCAGCGTTGGGGGCCGTAGCGTCATTTCCCGCTGTGGTAGGGAAGTGCGTTTCCGCGTGAACAGCTCCGACTCTCAGCGTGTCGTATTGAGGACCGAGTTCCATGAACGGTGCGATGAACGCGCTCCATGCCCAGTTTCCGCGATCAATGTCGGCTCCGGCCCCGGAAGTTTGTACGACATGTCCGGGCGGAAACACCCGGTATGTGTCGTGGTAGTTGTGGATGGCCAGGGCGATTTGCTTGAGGTTGTTCTTGCAACTGGAGCGGCGGGCGGCTTCGCGGGCTTGTTGCACGGCGGGGAGCAGCAGTGCGACGAGGATCGCGATGATGGCGATGACCACCAGCAACTCAATCAGAGTGAATCCGCGACGCGGACTCCGTGGGCGTGACACAGCGAACAGCGGACTTGGCATGGTAACTCCTTGCGAAATGCAGCTAGGACGAAAAAAGGGACCAGCTTCACAACACTCAAGACAGCGCAGCGAACGGAACTAGAAGGGGCCTCTCTGCAGACCAGAGCCCCACGGGCAGGGCTCAGCGGTTCGGCGTTTCACCGGTCCGGCGCGAAGGCCGTGACACAAAATGGCGGTGAAAAGAAGGGGCTGACGCCCCACGGGCACACGTCCCAAGTCGCAGGGATTTGGCCGGCACTTCCGCCGAACTTGCAGAAAAAGGAATTGTTTGTGAGTTTGGAATGCAAGGAGTGTAGATATTCAAGTTTCCGAGTTCAAGTGGAATTATGGACAAACAGGCCGCTGCAGCGAAACACGCACGCCAGCACATACTCACCCCTGTTGCGACACTAAAATATTTCACCATAAACACTTACGCCATTCTTCCGATTTGCAACCGTGTATCAAGGCCACCTGAGACCCCTCGGTTGCAGCGGTAATCGGGCCACTTGAACGGGCTCGTTTCGGGAAGCCTTTGTTTGTCAGGGGGTTACGGAAGGGGGATGCCGAAGGGGATGCTGGGGGCATTGCTTCTGCGGCACCGCCTGTACGCCGGATTTACGGGCGAGGTGGACATGACCTGGCCAATGAGGCAGGCAGGGCGGATTCCGGAAAGCAGGCTGTGGACACAACACGCGGCCGGAATTGTTGGCCGCACGGGCAATTGCTGGCGGGGGTGACCGGGGCTGCGAGTGGAGCGCGGAGGGGGGGCCGGGCTACAGTGAGGGGGCTGGCGGCATGTGTGGTGAGCGTGAGTGGTGCGACAGTGGTGCGTGGCGGCGGCCGGAAGTGGCGGTGTGGTGAAATCCTTCGGGGGGTTGAACGGTGCTGGGACCCTTGTTTTGGCGGGAAGTGCTGACGCTGCCGCGTCAATTGCGGCATTACATCGGCCGAGCCGGCTATGTGCTGACGTTGATGATCCTGCTGTATACGGCGGGTCAGGCGGCGTTTGGCTGGGAGAATTATCGCAGTCCGGCGGCGATGGCGCAGTTTGGCAACCTGGTGTTCAGCGTGGCCGCGTTTGTGCAATTGACGCTGGTGCTGGC
>JBGSIP010000411.1:0-3163 GCA_041742495.1 Planctomycetaceae bacterium | reverse complement strand
ACGTTCGATTCCATGGCGGCCACGCGGTATGCCGGCCAGCGCGGAGAGACGTATCGCGTGACGGTCGGGAGCGGGAAAAACCGCCGCACGGAAACGCGTGTCCGCTGGTATCCCGCGTCGGGAGTCTTCAGTCGTGAGTTTGACGATGTGGTGATTCGCGCGACGCAGGGAGTGGCAGATGACCAGTTGACCCACTTGGGGACGTGGCCGACGCATGAGGCCATTGCGTTTACGGAAGAAGCCCTGGCCGGCTATCTCGCGCGCACGTACGACATCGAACTGGATGCGGGTTACGTGGCGGCCCGGAACATCATGGATCAGCGGATTCGTGAGGAGGTACTGCAGCGCATCGGTGGGGATCGCCAGCGGATTCATTCGATTGACACCACGTATGCGGGCTGGACATATAAACTGCTGCTGTTGCCCGTGTGGCTGATGTCGTATCGCTATCACCGCACCGTCTATTGGGTCGCCGTGAACGGAGTCACCGGGCACGTGCGAGGGACACATCCCTATAGTTGGATCAAGATTCTGGCGGCCGTGCTGGCGATCCTGGCCGTCATTCTCCTGTTCGTCGCATTCTCGCAGCGCTGACGTGCGCGGGCAGGCTGGTCTGGCGTCAGCGCGCCGCGCGATGTGGCGTTCGATAATTGCCTTGTGATGTACTATCCTGCCGTTTGGTCTGGCTGTCGCGGCGCGCTGTCCTGCGATGTCGCCTCCCTGCTCCTCTTGTGACCGGTCCCCGTTCGAAATGTCCGATTCTACCGCCGACCGACCCGCCCCCGAGACGCTGCTGTCCACCGCAGCGGGTCCGGTGCCAGGCAAGCCAAGCGGTCCGACTGTCAGCCGAATATTCTTGCGCGGCTTGGCGCTGGTACTGCCACCTGTGCTCACCCTGGTCATCCTGTTGTGGGTGCTGGGGATGATCAACGATTACATCATTTCGCCGACGACGTGGGTCGTTCGCTATGGCATTGCGCGGGCGATTGATGAGTCGCTGCCGATTGGCGATTCGCCGCTACGTCGCATCGAGCAGCCGCCGAGCCTCCCCTTTGTGGGCACCGAGTACCTGGTGAGTGATGAGCTGTACTCGCGGGTGAACTCGCTGCGCGAACGCAGTGCGCGTCCCGCGCCCGTGCCGCCAACCCCAGTGGACCCTGCGACCCCGGAGGTCGAGCCCGGGCTGGAAACTGCAGACGACGTGGTGGCCGCGAGTGAGAGCACTCCTGGCGAAGTGCTCGACGGGATGCCCCTGGATGGCGTGTATGTGCCTGTGGGGCGTCGGGCGGTTCCCTATCTGGACTACGAACTGGCAGCTCGCAAGTTGACCGAAGGGGAGATGCCCCGGACCAGCGTGGGCATTTACATGGAAGTGGTCACGTCCAAATTCTTCCTGGGTGTGTTTCACCTGTCGCTGGTCGCCGTGCTGTTGCTGATCGCGGCGATCTTCTTTCTGGGTCGCCTGGTCACCGCCCGGCTGGGGTCGTACTTCGTCAAGACGTTTGAGCACGCCATCATTGGTGGCCTGCCACTGGTTCGCAACGTGTATGGCTCGGTCAAGCAGATCACCGACTTTCTGTTTACCGAAAGCACGATCGAATATCGCCGGGTGGTGGCCATCGAGTATCCCCGCAAAGGGATTTTCTCGCTGGGGTTTGTGACCGGCGACAGCCCGCGCGACGTGTCGGCGGCAGCCGGCGAGCCTTGCGTGACCGTGCTGATTCCCACCTCTCCCATGCCCATGACGGGCTACACCATGGCGCTGCCGCGCAGCAGCGTCATCGATCTCGATCTGACCATCGATCAAGCGATTCAATTCATCGTGTCGTGTGGTGTGCTGGTCCCCGTGCATCAGCGCAGCTCTACCGACAAGACCGCGCAGGCAATCACGGCGGCCGTCAGTCAGTCCGGTAGTGCTCCCGCGACAGATGCTCAGGGCTAAGGGCCTGTCGAACTATGCCCACACCACCACATTCCGAATGCCACTGGCTCTGCCAGTGTTGTCGTCTCGTTGTGAAATACGGCACTGGCAGAGCCAGTGGCACCTGTGATGGCTGCCGCTCATGGTTGTTCAAGGGGCTGCTAAGGGTCGCGCATGCTGGAAAATGATGCGCTTGCCGCCGCCGCGGTGCCACCCGTTCGGATTGCCACGCGTTCGAGTCCACTGGCGCTGTGGCAGGCCAATGAACTCTCGCGACTGTTGCGCGCGGCCCATCCTGGCGTCGGTGTGGAACTGGTACCGGTCAGTACGGTGGGAGATCGCGATCGCGCTACGGCACTTGCCGCGATGGGCGGGCAGGGGGTCTTCACCCGCGAAGTGCAGGCTGCTGTACTGGATGGTCGTGCCGATCTGGCCGTGCATTCGCTGAAAGATCTTCCCACGCAGCCCACGCCGGGATTGATGCTGGCCTGCGTGCCCGATCGCGCCGCTACCATCGACTGGCTGGTCCTGCCGCTGGGCGCTGTTCCACACCACGATCCACGCCCGTTTGCGCACGAAGATACTCCCCGCGGCGATCATTTCGGCGTTCCCATCGGGGACGCCGCAGCGACAATGCTGGAGAGTGCTGCACGAAGAGCATGGGCCTGCGAGCAATTGTTGTGTCTGGCGGAGGCTGCCACCGTGGGAACCGGTTCGCCGCGGCGGGCCGCCCAGTTGCGACATTGGCGCAGCGATCTCAAGATCACTCCCATTCGCGGCAATGTGGAAACGCGGCTGAAGAAGCTCGATCAGGGGGAGTATGCGGCCATTGTGCTGGCCGCGGCCGGCCTGTCCCGCTTGGGTTTGGTCGGTCGGCCTGTTGTGCCATTGGTTCCGCCGCTGATGTTTCCGGCTGTCGGACAAGGGGCCTTGGGCATTGAATCCCGGTCCGACGATGCCCGCTGCTCCGCGCTGTTGCGGCCGCTGGAAAACGTGGACGTGCGCGCGCACGTCGATGCAGAACGCGCGCTGTTGCGTGCGCTGCAGGCAGGCTGCCATGCACCCGTGGGCGTGTATGTGGAAACTCGCGATGACACGTTGGCGGGCATACTGCATGGCATGGTGCTCAGCCTGGATGGACAAACACGCTTGACGGCGTCGATCCCGCTGGCCGGTATTGCGCCTGACGCGGCGGGAATTGAGCTGGCCGACGCACTGCTGTCACTGGGCGCAGGCCCCCTG
>JBGSIP010000410.1:0-8849 GCA_041742495.1 Planctomycetaceae bacterium | reverse complement strand
GCGTCGCGCGTGGCGGTGGCCGGTGGACACTCATCGAAGCACATGATGATGTCGGCCCCGAGTTGCTGCTGGATGGCCATCGACGATTCAGGCGAGAGCGAGAATTTGCGTCCATCAATGTGCGAGCGGAACTGGACCTCGTCTTCCGAAATGCGGGACATTTTGGCCAGACTGAAGACCTGAAATCCGCCACTGTCCGTCAGGATCGGGCCCGACCACCCCATAAACGCATGCAGGCCCCCTAAGTCGGCGACCAGTTCAGCCCCGGGCCGCAATGCGAGGTGGTAGGTGTTACCCAGCAGAATTTGGGTGCCGGCTGCCGTCAATTGGGAACACAACAGCCCTTTGACGGTCCCCAGCGTGCCGACCGGCATGAACACGGGGGTGAGAATTTCCCCATGCGGCGTCAGCAATCGACCGGCACGGGCACCGGTCGAGGGATCAACGTGTTCAAGCTGAAAGTTCACCGCATTCCCATCCGGTCTGGCAGGCACCCTGGCAGTGCAGCACCACCCGTTTGTGGACCGCGAACCGGTGCCAATCAGACCGAATCCAGGGCATTGTTCAACTGGTTCATGTACCAGTTGGCGATGCTGAAGATGAGGAAGATAATGAATCCGGCGACAAACGCCCACACGGTCCAGCCGACCACGGCCGCCAGCATCTGCAGCTTGCGTTGCGCCTCGGCCTCCAGTTGCGGACTGATCTGGTTGAGCACTTCGGGAACGGTCCCGGAGGTCTCGCCAACGTGGGAAATTTCGAGAAACTCGCGGGTGAACAGCCGTGTCCGCGCCAAAGATTCAGTGAGCGGAACCCCCTCCATGAGTGCGGCATTGACTTGCGGAGCGCGGGACATGAACGCGGGGTTGCCCGTGGCTTCCATGCTGGCCGAAATGCTCTGGTCAATCGGCATGCCGGCTTCCTGCGTGAGATGGAATGACCAGGCAAACCGGGCCATCGCCAAGGCACGCTGGGCGGGGCCCAAGGTCGGCACTGCCAGCAACAGGTCACTCATCCAACCCCGACCAGCGCCGCTGATGGAGATGATTTTGTAGATCAGAAACGCTAGCCCGACGCTGCCAAACGTGAGGCACAACCACAGGACTGCCCCGCGGGTCCCCACCATGCCGGGGCCCAGGAAGTCCACGGGAGTGGAATCGCTCATTTCGGCGATCATGCCGAGGATGAACAGCAGCAGGGCAATCACCAGCACCGCCACCACAAACTGGAAGATTGGCCATGCAATCGCTGCCGTGAAGGCCTTCCGCAGGCGAATCATGTTGTCGTAGTGGTCTGCGAGACTGGCGAGCACCTCCGGGAGGTTGCCGGTTTGCTCACCCATCCGCACCATGTTAATCATCAACGGGGGGAACACGTTCCCCTGTTTGTGCATCGAGTTGCCAATCTCCAGACCCTGGTTCACATCTGCGAGGATCTTGGCCATGGCAAAACGAACCGTGGAATCGGCAGCGCTTTCGGACTGCGTTTTGACGGCCCGCAGCACGGGCACGCCGGCCCGCAATTGCGTGGCCAACGAACGGCAGGTCTGCGACAATGACGACGTTCGGATTTTGCGGCTGAGCAACATGGGGGAATCGGCCCTGGAGGTTCATCGTCTTGGCGGACTGCTGCCACCGGGGGACGCGCTGTCCGGTGTCGCCAACAGCCTCGCCGGGAATTGTTTCGGACGCGTCCGGGCATCACAAGTTACCCGCCGCGGATTGCGATGAAGTTTTGGTTCGATTCCGAGTCGCCCGCGGCGGTTCTATGACATTTACGCGAGATTTTGATGAATGATTTTCTGGGCTTGGCTGGCAAGACGATTCTCGTGATGGGGGTCGCCAACCGAAAAAGTGTCGCCTGGCAGACGGCGGACCTGTTGCGCCAGCAGGGAGCGGACGTTGTTTTTTCCGTGCGCAGCGCCGCGCGTCGGGAGTCGATTGCCAAACTGGTCGGCGATGCCCCCGTGCTGGTATGCGATGTCGAAAACCAGTCCGAAATCGATCGGCTGGGGTCCGAGCTGGCCGAACTTCGCCCTCAGGTGCATGGCTTTGTGCATTCGGTCGCATTTGCCGACTACTCAGGCGGCTGGCAGCCCTTTCATCGAACTCCCCGCGGTGCCTTTCTGCAGGCTGTGGACATCTCCTGCTTTTCCCTGCTTGCCGTGTCGCAGGCCATCCAGCCGCTGTTGGATCCACAATCGGGGAGTGTGGTGACGATCTCCATTTCTACCACCACGATGACCGCAGAGAACTATGGCTTTATGGCCCCTGTCAAAGCGGCCCTTGACTCGTCAGTCTGTTTTCTCGCGAAATCGTTCTCGCAGTTTTCCCGCATCCGCTTCAATGCGGTCTGCCCCGGACTGCTGAAGACGTCGGCGTCGGCGGGGATTCCAGGCTACATCGACAGTTATCTCCACGCAGAGCAGGCGACATTGCGTAAGCAGGCCGTCCAAACCAGCGAAGTCGCCAATGCCGTGTCGTTTCTGCTCAGTCCACGGTCTTCAGGTATCAATGCCCAGCGATTGGTGATTGATGCCGGTATGGGGACCAACTACTTCGACGCCTCGCTTGTGGAGGCGTCCAGCCGAGCAGGATTGAGTGAGCGGCCAGCGAAATGACCTTTCGTTGTCCGGCTGAGCCGTGGTATCAGTCCGGCGGCGGGGATGCTGCGCGAAGCGGTATTTCCCCTTGATTCTTGATGAGAGCCGCGACGGCAGCGACCCGTGCCCAGGCGTCGTTCGACGCCGGCAACGATGAGGTCGCCCCGGGCTAACCGCCGGGATTGGCCGTCGGAAGAAGGGCATGCGAATGGATTCGCTGGCAAAATTGCGTTGGGTCCGCCTGTTGTTACTGGCGGGGCTGTGCGCGTTGTGTGGATGTCAATCTGCGGTCGATTCCGCCGACGAAGGCCTGCCAGACGATCTGTTGTCGTTTGCCGATCAATTGCCGGAAAATGAGGGACTGGATCGCGGCCCGCTGCCCGACACCAGCCCTGCGACCGTGCGGGTTGGCGAGCAGATTACGCTCGTCAAACGGATTGCCCAGGAGGTCGTGCAGACGTCGTCGATGGGACTGACCCGGACGACGCAACTGCTCGAACTGGGCTACCGCGCGGAAATCACCGCCCTCGCGAGCGATCACGCCGATCTGCGGCTGAGTGTGATGCATTGCCGGCTGGAGCAGGATCTGGGTGGCGAGCAGACTATGTTTGACTCCCGTGATCCCAGCCAGCGGAACTCTGGAATGCATGGCCACGCCCCCCTGCAGTCGGCGATGGTCGGTGACGGTTTTTCGATTCACGCACGAACGGACGGCCAGGTCATTTCGCTGCCTGACTTTGCGGACTTCATGTCCCGCTGCGCAGACCGGGCACCTCCCGCACTACGGGCCGCCCTGGTGCAATCGCTGCAGGAACTGGGTCAGGCAGACTGTGTCGTGGCGCTGTTCGACGACACGCTGTGCTCATGCGCGCCCCCTGGGAATTCTTCGGCAGCGACGCTTGCGCCATCGATTGGAGAAAGCTGGACTCGCAAGCGGCAGATCTCCATCCCCGTGCCGATGACCCTGCAGCAGAGCTTTACCGTGTCGGATGTCACGTCGGACGCCCGGCAGATTGACGTGCTGGGGACGATCTGGTCGGGTGGCGGGCGAAACGAAGTCCGGCAGGTGGCGGGATCGGTCGATGTGCAGATTCGCGGCGGCAACTTCTCGGGCACTTGTGATGTGCAATCTGGCACAGGGCTGCCGCTGGCCGCAAAGATTGATCACTTTGTCGAGATGGGCATCTCTGCAGAGGGGACCGAGACATTCCCGCAACGCAAGAAAATGACGGTGACGATCGAGCGAACCGACCGGCCCAGCGGCCGACCGACGCATGCGGTGTCGGATCACCTCATCATTCAGTAGTGGCACGTCTCTTGATCACCTCACCGAACTGGCACAATCCTCATACGGAATCGATCGCAGCCTGCTGGGCGACCGGCAGGCCCGGATCGAGAAATGTACGGAGGAGATCGCGGTCGATCCGGCTGCGCACGGTGCGGCGGTCCAGGTCCAATGCTTGCGCCACCGCTTCGTAGGTCCCCAATTGGGCATACGTCCATGTCAGGTAGGCGCATTCCAGTTCGCGCATGGTGAGCCGACGCTCGCGGGCAGCCTGCAGCCATTGTTCGGCGGCGGGTAGGGCTGATGGTGCGCCGATGGAGCGGATGGGGTGGTAGTCGTTTCGCACCACAATGCTGCGCACACACTGTTCGAGCTCGCGAATGTTGCCCGGCCAGGCGTACTGCGGCGGGAGCGACCTGTCGATCCACTGCAGGACCAGTTGGGTCACGCCCCCCGCTTCCGCCGGGCCGACGATCCGCTCGCTGAGCAACTGCACCATGGAGACGATCGCGGCCGGGTTGTCGTCCAGTTGTTCGCGGAGTGACGGGGTGTGAATGTGGTCGGCACACAGCCGGTAGTACAGATCCATGCGAAAGCGGCCAACGGCAATCTGGGCCGGTAGATCGCGGTTGGTCGCCGCCATGAGCTTGCCGACAAACGGACGCTCGCTTGACTCCCCCAGTCGCGACCAGGTCCGTTGTTGCGCCACGCGCAGCAGTTTGACCTGCAGTTCCGGGTCGAGTTCGCCGATTTCGTCGAGGAACACCGCGCCGCACGGAGGGCAGCGTTCCAGCCATCCCAACTTGTCCGTTGCAGCGCCGGTAAAGCTCCCCTTGAGGTGTCCAAACAGTTCGGACTCGATGAGCGTGGGAGAGAGCGCCGACAGATTGAGCGGAATGAAGGCGGGACGATCGTCTTCGGCAAAACTCTGCCGCTGTGGGTCAAACGGGACATACTGCGATCGCGCAATCGCGTGGGCCACCAGTTCCTTACCGGTGCCTGAGGGGCCTGTGATCAAGGTGGCCACATCGGCCATCCGTGCGAACAGCGACCGGCGGTAGCGACGCAAGTCATGGGTGAAGACGGACTCCCACACCATGCTGCGCAGTTGGGCGATGGGGCGGGAGTCTCCCAGGATCAGTTCAAACACCCGGGCAAAGCACCGGCGGACCTGATCCAGACACGCAAACAGGTGGCTGGATTCGGCGACGTCGACCGGCGCGCTACGGGTCGCCTGCAGCAGTCGTTCATGATCGGCCCGAAAGCCGGGCCAGAGGCGATGCGCGGATGAGGCGCGCGTGGGTCGGGATGGTGCAACGGTCGCTGACACGCTGGGACCATTGCCGCCAGTTTCCGTGGCGAAGTAGCGGTAGTACAGCACATAGACGACCAGGTCTTCGTAGCGGGTGGCTGTTTCGGCATCAATGTCGTCGCGACGCGCGGCGAACCGCTCCGGGAGTTCCGCGATGAGCACTGCGGTGCGGGCCGTGATGGCGGCGACATTTGGCCGTTCCGAAATCGCGGTCTCGGGATTGCGATGCCAAGCCCCCTCCTCGCGAAACAGCGGCCCCAGGGCCTGTCGCTCCCACTCGATCCGTTCGGGGCTAAACGGATTGCAAAACGTGAGCCCGGAAAGGGCCTCCAGAAAGCGGTGTTCGTCGCGCGTGAGGAGGGGCATTCAGTCTCCGTGCCGTACATGGGGTGTATGCGGGGTGACATTGTTTGTACTGCTGGCAACAGGCGGGACGCAAGTTGAGTCGCACGGCAAATTTCCTAAAGCCATTCAGGAAAACAGCTTGCGGAAATGCCGCCGCAGTGGCATCAGGGTTGCTTAAGCAGCGGCGTGCGGGGAAACCTCTGACCAGAGGGCTGGGACCATCTTCGCATGCACGCCAACCCCGAACGAGGACGTCTGAGCCATGACAGCCGCTGACACTCCACCCGACCCGAAACCTTCCCTGCTGGAACGAATGCTCGATCCCGCCGCACTGCACAGCATGATGGCCTGCGGTGCCGGTGTGCTGACGATGGGCGTCATTGTGTGGTTGTGGACTGTCGGTTTGTTCGACAACCCGCTCGTGGCCGCGGTGGCCCTTGGAGCGGGAAACTTGGCGCTGATTGGGGTGGGAATTGGCCTCATTCTGCGGACGCGATTTCGGCTTGCCGGTCAGGGTCTGACCATTCTGGGATGCCTTCTGCTGCCGCTGAATCTGTGGTTCTATGACGCTCAGTCGCTGATCACGATTTCCAACGGAGGTCACCTGTGGGTGCCCGCCGTGGTTCTGTGTGGCCTGTATGCCGGGGTACTCGCGATCCTCAAGGATGCGCGCTACGTCTATCCTCTGGTGGGCGGGATCACTCTGACGGGGCTGCTGCTGCTCGCCGACCATCGGGTGGGCCGCTTCTTTGAGATCATCGCCCCGGCGACGTGGCTGGTGATCTGGGGGGCTGTGTGCATCCATGCCCGCATGATCTTTCAAGGGGGGCAGGCAAAAACAGATGGACCCGACAGTGACGACCAGGGGGCCGAAACTGTTCCTTACGGGCAGGCTTTCTTTCGCGCCGGTCATTTTGTGCTGCTCGCAGGCCTGGGGCTGCTACTGTCGGGCCGTGTGATCGGGCACTTTTACGATGACTTCTTCTCCGGCTGGGTGTCGTTCGAACGACCGGAAGTGGTGACCCGTCAAACGGTCCAGTTGATGGCGCTGTTGCTGACCACGATCTCTGCCTGGACCTATGGATTCTCCGCGCAGGGATCACGGTTCCGGCAGGCGTTCGTGCTGGCCGCTGGGCTGTGTGTCGTCTGGTCCGGCGTGATTGTGTTTGATCTGTGCAATATCCCGCTGACGTTCACGCTGGCCGGCTTTGTGGCGGCGTCACTGGCGGCAGCCGTCAATCTGGTGCGCGTGTGGTGGCTGCCCTCGGTGTCTCTGTCGGCAGCCGATCGAGACGCACAGGAGTGGCCACCGGCGTTGTTGACGATGGCGGCTGGCCTCATCGTTGTATGCCCCTGGCTGGGCGAAGTGTGGAGTTGGACTTCGGCCTACGACTCCAATGCACTTCGCTTGACGTCGATGGTGTTGGCTGTGGTGGCGTGCGTGGCGGGTGCGTGGCGGAACACGGCGGCAGTCAGCAGCCTGTCGCTGTCTCAACTCTATGTGCGGGGAGGCAGCCTGCTGGCGAGCGCCGCTGTGTATGAAGCCATTCACCTCGCCGGCTGGTCACTGACGTCGGGACTCCTCGTCGCCGCCCTGGCGTTCGCTGCGGTGCAGGTGGCCGCGCGACTGCTGCCGGGGTTGCGGGCGTGGATCAGCTTTACCGATTCGCAGGTGCTGCCGGCGCTCCTGTTGCTGATGTCGACCCTGGCGGCTGATGTGGCCTCCTATTCGCCGCTGGCGAATCGCGTGATCGAACTGGATACCCGACTGGCCATCACGTTGATGTCGGTGCTGCTGTGGTGGAAACGCCCCGGATGGACGGGACTGGCGGTTGGTTCTCTCGCGGGATGGTCATCGCTGGCCAAGCTGTTTGTTCTGCTGGGAGGTCCGTTGCCCGTGGCGATCGCCGGGGCCAGTGCCTGGGGATTGGTGCTGATTGTCGCGCACCGGATGGTCAATGGGCTCGCCACGACGCTGCCGGAGAATGCTCGCCGCTCGCTGAGTGAAGCCGGCAGTGGCATGGTCCTGTTTGCAGGGCTGGCAGGAATGTTCGCGGCGGGTCAGTGTGCCATCGATGGGGCGGTCACGTGGTCCAACGTGATTCTGATGGCGGTGCAAACAGTCGTGGCCGTCGCTGCGGGATTGATGCAGACCGATTCCCGTCTGCGACGCGGACTGCTGCTGCAAGGGGTGGCGCATCTGCTGTTGGGCCTGCTGTTTGTCAACCTGTTGTCGACGCTGTTGCTGGTGCAGCGCGTCGAACTGATGGTGACTGTGCTGGGAGCATTGTTGTTGACCAGCGCCCATTTCGCGTGGCGAAGAGAAGAGCATGGCCACGATCCCGGCGTCAGTATGGCATTGGGTCTGGGCAGCCTGATGTCCGTCCTGCCGATGCTGCTGTCACTGGTGGCGATTCGCGGCTGGGGCACCAGCCAGGGGCCCCTGTGGATCGCCGTGCATGAGGCGGGTGTCCTGCTGATTGCGTTGACGCTGCTGGGCAGTGGTCTGTTGTGCCGAATTCGCAGTACGGTACTGGCCGGCGGTGGTGCGTTAATGGTCTATGTCTGCAGCCTGGCACTGTTGATTGATGTCCCCGATCAACTGCAGACGGTGTCGGTGTATCTGATGCTGATCGGCGGGGCGTTCTTTGTGGTGTCCGTGCTGCTCAGCGCGTACCGCGATGCCCTGATGCAGTTGCCGAAGAAAGTGCGCAACGGGGAAGGCGTGTTTCAAGTGTTGAAGTGGCGTTAGTCGACGGTGGCCACACTGGCCGACGCTTGGAGGCCAGCAGGTTGCATCTCGCGCTGCCCGCAGGACGTTTCTGCGGGCAGCCGGTGGCTGGAATCAGTCCACTTCGACGCGTCCTGAGAGCCAGCGGCGACCACGCAAACCAAGCACGACTCGCAGGCGACGATTCGGCGACAACAGTTGGTCCACAAACGGGTCGCGGCAGCAGAACCGCCGCTCTAGCTTTCGATGGGCCAACCGAGTGCCCACTGCAATTGCAATTGGGCCGCGTTGTAGTCCGCGACGGCCGCGACATAGGCGCGTTGGGAATTCTCCAGGGCCTGAATCGAGAGCAGGACTTCAATCGGCAGGCCCTGGGCGTCGCGGATGCGGGCGAGGTTCAATGCCAGGGCAGTCTGGGCCGACTCGATGGCCCGCTGGGAGATCGCCATCCGCTCGGCGCGAGCGTCGATCTGGCCGCAAGCTTCGGAAACCTGTTGCGCAACGGTGTCCATCAGGCGGGCCTGTTCGTAGCGCACCTGTTGCACCTGGGCCGCTCGCTCCGACCGCGCCGCAC
>JBGSIP010000409.1:0-3806 GCA_041742495.1 Planctomycetaceae bacterium | reverse complement strand
GCCCGTCGAGCGGCAGCCACGATTCCCAAGTCCACAGCGCGGCCAGCGACAACAGCCCCACCAGCGGCTTGGCGGAGTTCCACCAGTCAATCGAGTCAGGCACGGCGAGATTCCTGCGGTTTGCGCGACAGCGTCCAAGTGTCGGTCACGACGTCACAGTCAGGCGTGTTTCGCCGCTGACATCGCCATGCAGGCCGTCACACATTCTGTGCCAGCCGGCTGGCCAGCCGTTGCAAAGCAGGGCTGATGTCATCCGGTTCCAGATGCACGTTCAACAGGCTGAAGGCATCGCGTTTGGCAAGGGCCGCATTGAGTGCCTGATCGAGATCGGTCTCGGTGCGCACTTCGAATCCCCAGCCCCCTCCGAGCAAATCCGGCATGCGATGGTACTGCCAGTTCAGAATGTCATTGAACGGACCATCCTGAATGAAGCGTTCGGTCGTGTAACCCTTGTTGTTAAGCACAATCACAATCGGGTCAAACCGCAGCCGCAGGATCGACGAAAGCTCCAGGGCCGTCATCTGAAACGCGCCGTCGCCCACCAGCACAATGGGCCGCAGCTTGCGATTGGCCACCTGGGCCCCTAGCGCCGCAGGAATCGCGAAGCCCATGGATGTGTAGTAGGCCGGGCTGAGAAATTCCGTGCGGCCGTGAATGGTGAGGTCGGCCGCACCAAACAGCGAGTCACCGACATCCGCGATGATGACCGTTTCTTCGGCCAGCATGGCGTCGACCCGTTCAAACAGCCGCCGGGCCCGCAGTTTCACGTCGGGCTCGGCCTGCCACGGGGCTCTGGCTTTGCGCGGTGGGGGCAGCTTGCGGGGCTTCTCCACCAGCTTCTGCCGCCCCAGCCCCACCAGAAAATCATCCAGCCGCACATTCTTGAAGTGATGATGGCCAATCCGCAGGTCTTCGCTGGTGGCCGAGATACATTGCGTGGGATTGAGCTTGGCCGTGTAGATCCCCAGGTTGATGTCGGTCATGAAGGCACCCAGCATGATGACGCAGTCGCTCTCTTCGACATATTGCCGCACAGAGTCTCGCCCCATGGCTCCTTCGTATACGCCAACGTACAGCGGATGGTTCTCGCTGACGACTGATTTTCCCAACAGGGTGGCGGCCATCGGGAGACTGTTCTTTTCGGCAAAGGTCAACAACTGTTTCTGCAGACCAAAGCGATGCACTTCGACACCCGCCAGTATCACGGGCCGTTTGCTCGCCGCCAGCCGCTGACCCGCTTCTTCGAGCGCTTCCCGCAGGCTGTCAGGTTCGCTGGTGTGTTCCTGCTCCACTGGTTGATGGGGATGTAGGCTGGTCAGCCGCACGCAATCACGCGGCAGCTCCAGATAGACCGGCCGCTTGTACCGCACCGCGGTTTCGAAGCAGCGATCGATTTCGCGGAAGGCAGTCAGCGGGTCATCGAGCACGGCGCTGGCGACGGTAATCTTCTCGAACACGTCGCGCTGCGTGTGAAAGTCGCGCACGCGGTGATGCAGCAGGGGATCGGCTTTGCGTTCCTTCATTCCCGGGGCACCGCTGATGACGATGACGGGCGACTTCTCGGCAAACGCGCCGGCGATGGAATTGCATAGACTCAGTCCCCCCACGCAATACGTGACACAAACGGCCCCCAGCCCATTGATGCGGGCATACGCGTCGGCGGCATAGCCGGCGCAGTCTTCGCGGGTCGTGCCGACCACGCGCAGCGGACTCTCTTCCAGCATGCCATAAAATTGCAGCACATAATCGCCAGGAATGCCGAACACGTCGGACACTCCAAAATGCTGCAGGCGTTCAATCAGATATTCGCCAATCGACAGGGCCCGGCGTTCGCCGGCCGGATCCGAATTGACCGCGGGAGGACGTCCATTTGTGGCGGTGTGACGGGCAGCAGCGGCGATTTTCCGAGGCATGGCGAGTTCCTTTGGTGAAGGCCCAATCCGGTCAGCCTGTGTGCATCGATCCCAGACAGAAATGCCACGCGCTGGCAATTTGCTGTGGCGCCGGAGTGCGACCCTGCATCGTTAGCCAGGCACCCGATTGTCGTCAGCGCCGCAGAATTGCATCCCTCGCGATGAATCTTCGAGGGTTTCGCAGATGTCGGCAAGACCAGCTCCAGACAGGTTTGCTCCGTGTTTCTGTAGGTGAAATTCTGGTAGTCTCGAAATTCTGTGCCGTGCCCAGGTCCCCTTTTCACGCTGGCGTTTCGCGCGGGGACACGAGGGCTCTGCAGTTGGCTGGCCCACACTTCGCGAGACTGAACTCACCAGGAACCACGATCCATGCAACGACGCGACTTTCTGACCACCGGGGCGCTGGCCGCTGGTGCCGCTTTGACAACCGGGGCCCTGCAGCAGACGGCAGCGCTGGCCAATCAGCCTCCGGCCGGCAAGCCACAGCCATTCAAGCTGCGCTATGCACCGCATTTTGGCATGTTCAAAGCTCACGCCGGTGATGATCTGGTCGCGCAACTGGAGTTCATGGCTGACCACGGTTTTACCGTGCTGGAAGACAACGGCATGGGGGGCCGGTCGGTCGAAGACCAGGAGCGCTGTGCCCAGGCGATGCAGCGACTGGGCATGTCGATGGGGACGTTCGTCGCCACCAAGGACTTTCAGAAGCCGTCGTTTGCCTCTGGCAAGAAGGACGATCTGGAGCCGCATCTGCAGGCGATGCGCGATTCGCTGGACGTTGCCAAGCGGGTCAATGCCACTGTCTGCACGGTGGTTCCCGGGACATTCGACCATCGCCTGGCGATGGGCTTCCAAATGGCCAACGTTGTGGAAGGCCTGAAGCGATGTGCCGAAATCTGCGAACCTTCCGGGCTGGTAATGGTGCTTGAGCCGCTCAACCACTACGCCAATCACCCCGATCTGTTCCTCCACCTGTCGGATCAGACCTATCTCATCTGCAAAGCGGTCAATAGCCCGTCGTGCAAGATTCTGTTTGACATCTACCACCAGCAGATTTCGGAAGGGAATCTCATCCCCAACATGGATCGCTGCTGGGACGAAATTGCCTACATTCAGACCGGTGACAATCCGGGTCGTAAGGAACCGGGCACCGGGGAAATCAACTATCGCAACATCTTCCGCCATCTCCACGCCAAGGGTTATCAGGGGATGATCGGCATGGAACACGGCAACTCGATCAAGGGTGAGGAAGGCGAACTGGCGGTGATCAAGGCCTATCGCGACGCTGACGACTTTTAATCTGCCGAATGACGGCCAACCGGAATTGATCGCCAAGTGAGTGCGGCCACGGGGAGAGTCTCGTGGCGACGGATCGAAGAGCGTCAGTGCAGGCCCAAACAGGGCTGGACTGACGCTCTTTTCGCGTTCAGTCCCGAGGCCGGCGCAGGTAGCCGACGGACGATTCAAAGATGCGTTGCGTCTGAGGCGGGGCAGGACGCGCGACCAGATGCTCCTGCAGATCTCCCAGATCGGCCTGACAATAACGACAGCCAACCGTGGTGAGGTGAAACTCCACATAGCGGGCGGCATCGTGACCGAGGGCCCGCAACACGTAGCGGCCCAGTTCTTCGCGCGTCGGGCAACTGAGGCGCTGCGTGCGCCAAATGGCACCCAGACTGCCATCCACGGGATCGCGGGCGGCCAATAGTGCGGCCACCTTGGAGCGGCATGCCGCCGACTCGCGCAGGAGTGCCTCGAGCTGTGCCGACTGCTCGGCCGGCAGTTGCTCATCGAGATACGCCCGCCATTCCTCGTCGGTCGGCACTTCCATCGGAGCCTCCTTCACCGGATCAGCGGGACCGTCGTCCTCGCCGGCGGCGCGGCTTGCCATCG
>JBGSIP010000408.1:0-4262 GCA_041742495.1 Planctomycetaceae bacterium | reverse complement strand
TTGTTGAGGCATTCATCCACCAGTGCACACAACGGCGCGGGAATGCAACCGTCAATCGAGCGTCCCGGCCAGACCAGTTCAAAGGCAGGATCAATCTGCTCCAAGGCCGAGTTGGTCAACACGACCTCGCGGCTGCAATTGACCCCCAGCAGCGCGGTCGGAACCCGAGCAACAATTTCCTGAGCGAACTGCAGGCTGCGCGAGTTGTCCGCGATGGCACGTTCCAGATTCTGTGCCAACCGGCGCAGCCGGTCGTTCTGGAGGCTCAACAGGTTGGTCAACTCGCGGTTCTCCGCGACCAGACGATGTTGCTGCAAGCACTGCCGCAGCGTGGCCCGCAATTCTTCGTCGTTCCACGGTTTAGTCAGGAACCGAAATACGTGCCCATCGTTGATGGCGGCAATGATGGCAGATGCATCGGCATAACCCGACAGAACCACGCGAATTGCTTCCGGCCACAGAGACTTCACCTGCGTCAGCAGTTCCGTCCCTGTCATCTCGGGCATGCGCTGGTCAGACACCACAACCTGAGCCGGTCGCTCGCGCAGGGCTTCCAGCGCGGCGGCCCCGCCGACAGCGATGCGGACTTCAAAATCTTCCTTGCGCAACAAACGCTGCAAGGCGCTCAGCACGTGTGGCTCGTCATCCACAAACAGGATCGATTCGGCAGGGGGGGCAGGCAGGCAGTCAGTCCCGTGAACGGTGTCAATCATGGTTCCAGCCCTTTCAAAGGCAGACGAATTTCGAATCCCGTTCCGACGCCGACTTCACTGTCGACGCGGATCTCGCCACCATGTTTCTTGACGATGCCGTAGCTGATGGAGAGGCCCAGCCCAGTCCCTGAACCCACGGGTTTGGTGGTAAAGAAGGGGGTAAACAGCCGGGTCAGGTTTTCGGGAGGAATTCCGCGGCCCGTATCGCGAATGCGGACGAACACGTCGGTGTCTGTCGCGCTGGTTTCAATCGTGATCGTGCCGTGCTCGGTGATGGCCTGAGCGGCATTGACCAGGAGGTTCATAAACACCTGGTTGAGCTGACCGGGAAAGCACTGCAGCAGCGGCAACTGCCCGTACTTGCGAACCACATCACACCGGTACTTGAGTTCGTTCCAGACGACCTTCAGTGTCGATTCGAGACCCTCGTTGATGTCGGCTTCCTTGACGACGGCTTCGTCGAGGCGGGCAAAGCTCTTGAGATTCTGAACGATCTCTTTGACCCGCTGCAGACCGCCGGTCGATTCCTCGAGCAGCGCCGGCACATCCTGGCGGATGTAGTCGAGGTCTTCTTCGCGCCACATCTTTTCCACAGGCGCCAGTGCCTGCACCACGTGGCTGCGGATCTCTGGTTCCAGTCCCGACAACGCGGTTTCAAACCCCTTCAGGATGCGTTCGTAGGACTGCACGTAGTTGGCGAGCGTGCCGAGATTGCTGGTCACAAACCCGATGGGATTGTTGATCTCGTGCGCCACTCCCGCGGCCAGTTGACCGATCGAGGCCATCTTGTCCGATTGAACCAGTTGACTCTCCATCTCCTTGCGATCGCTGACGTCGTGCACAAACGCGTTGATCACCCACGCGTCGCCCACCTGCATCGGCGATGCAGAGACCTCGACGAAGATCGTGGCGGTATCCTGTCGCACAGCCGTCGACTCAAACCGCTGGCCGAGTTCTCCCAGTTGATGAGACGACTGAAACTGCCGCAGAAAACGCTGCATGTCGTCCCGCAAGTCCTCGGGAACCAGCGTTTCGAGAATGCTGCGACCAACAATTTCTTGCGCATGCCAGCCAAAGGTGCGTTCGGCGGCGGTATTCCAGTCGAGAATCGTGCCGTCTTCGGCCAGTGACAGGAATGCTTCGGGCGAAGCCTCGATGATGCGAACAACCCGTTGCTCGGCAGCCCGCAGTGCGTGTTCGGCCTCACGGAGAATGCGCTGCGAGCGCGCCTCACGCAGGTGGCGCTGCGTCACTTCGGGCAGGAACGACAGGAATCCGCTGTCCTTCACCAGATAGTCGAGCGCTCCGCGCTTCATGAACTGCACCGCCACGGTCTCGTTGCCGCGTGCGGTCATCACGACAAACGGAATTTCGTGGCCGGCGGTGCGAAGTTGGTCGATCAGCCGGCTGCCGCTCATGTCGGGCAGTTCGTAGTCCAGCAGCAGGAGTTCGGCTCCACGCTCCTGGAGAAAGGCGCGGGCTTCTTGGCCGGACGTCGCGATTTCGCACGTCAGACCTTGCGCGTGCAGGGCGCTGCAGATCATGCGAGCCTGCGTGCGACTGTCCTCAATCACCAGGACATTTGTCAGGCCTTCCCGCACGGGACTGGCCAGACACATAGGCGGCACCGGTTCGAGATCGGCGTCGATGGTTTCTTCCACAGCACTCATTTCACCACCTCCTCGCGTCCGTCGAAGCGGAGGCGACTGGTGGCCGTCAGAGTCAGGCGATCGTGGGATTTGATCGGGCCTGACCAGTCAAACTGGCGGTCACGGGGACAGGACAACAGGGAACGCACAAGACAGGTCAGCGACCAACGAGACGACAGATCACAGCCGTTGCCTTCGACCGCCGAGCGTGCCGGCGGCAGCCGTCGCTGACTGAGGAACGCAAACGGCGCGCAAAGAACGGAATCAACGGCCCGCCGTCGTGGCAGAAAACAGTGGCAGCAACAGCGGCTCGGAATCGGTCTGCGCGGATGCGGGCACTGGCACTGGCAGTGGCCGGCCGGAATCACCAAACAGAGCCTGAATGGACCGCAGCAGTTCTTCGTTCTCAAACGGCTTGGCAAGCCAGCCATCGGCACCGAGGCGAATCGCTTCGGCAATCGCCGCGGAGGACGCGCCCGACACCACCAGCACTTTTAACCGACTGTGTTCGATCGTCTTGGTGTTGCGCAGGAACTCCAGGACATCGTGGCCGTTGACGCCTGGCATTTGCAGGTCGAGCGTCATCACGGCCGGACGAAACGTGTGGAGGAACTTTCCGGCTTCGAAGCCGTCCTCGGCGAGTTCCACTTCATATCCGGCTCGCGTGAGCACCCGGCCCATGCTGCGGGCCATGCGAATGTCGTCATCGACGACGAGCACGCGATTGGGGTGGGGAGCAAAATCGTCGGGCACCGGAATGTGATGCTCGGCCAGAAACGCGAGAAAGCTTTCCACTCTCACCCGATGGTCACCGCGGCCGGGCAGGGCATAAGCTTTCAGTTTGCCAGCTTCAATCCACCGCAGTACGGTGCGAAAATGCACTCCGCAGTAGCGTGCCACTTGGCCAGTCGTCAACACCGCTGAAGCATCCATCTGCGAGCCTCCCGCATCTGGGCCGGCGAGGAGAGAGTCCGGCGACCCGAGAAATGGTTACGGGCGGGCCGACGTCTGATCGCAGGGTGCGATGAGGGGAGGTCAGGCGAAGGCTCGTCAGAGGAAAGCTAGGACGCCGGTTCCACCTGTCAAACGCAATCCGCGCCGAATTCGCGAGTTGCCTGCAACACCGGAATTTGGTGTTAGTGTTGAGCACGCAGAAGACGGTTTCGGCCGGAAAAACGCGGGGTTTGTTGCCATTTCACCACGTTGTGAGGTGATTGGCCGACAACCCCCTTCTGGCCTCACTCACACACGGAGCAGCACCATGAACGACTACCACGTTTTGTTTCTGGATGACGAGCCTGCCTGGCTGGCCAGTTCACGGCGGCAGTTGCGGCAGCATCGACCCGGCTGGACCGCCGAATTCTGCGATTCTCCGTGGGAAGCCTGTGACCGCCTGGCCCAGGAGCCATTCGACGCCATTGTCTGCGATCTGCACATGCCGCAGATTCGGGGGGACGAGTTTCTCAACGTGCTCGCAGAGAAGTGTCCGCACGTGGCGCAGGTGATTCTCTCGGCCGATCACGCCCGCAACATCGATCAACAGCGGGTCGATCGCAGCATGCAGTTTGTCTCCAAAACGGATGATCCGGCAGAGTTGATCGCTGCTGTGGAGCGCGGCATTGCCTTCAAGCGGGGCTTCTCACGCGCAGGGCTGCAGCGTCTGGTCAGCGCACTCAAGGAAATCCGGGAACTCCCCGAATTGCAGATCAAAATCCAGCGTCCCCTCGGGCAGGACCCGTTCGCGGAGATCACCTGCTCCGGGTTGGGGGTCGAAATGCGCGTTCCGTTGTATGGCTAACGCCAGCGAGCGGAATGCAAGGCGCGCCGCCAGTCGGTCCATGCGGACGCCCGGGGCGAACGCGCCGAGAGCGGCCGGAAGCGGGGCGGAGGCGATCATTGT